>CAXTCH010000030.1:0-14674 GCA_964241945.1 uncultured Mucilaginibacter sp. | reverse complement strand
AACCCAATTCAAACTATTTTATAGTTTTGCCATTCCTAAAGCAATCCCGTTATGAAAATTATTGCCATCGGCCGTAATTATGCCGAACACGCTAAAGAACTGAACAATCCGGTGCCTACCACTCCGGTTATATTCATGAAACCTGATACGGCTTTACTAAAAGATAATAAACCTTTCTACTTGCCCGATTTTTCGCAGGATGTGCACCATGAAATTGAGCTGGTACTGAAAATCAGCAAAGAGGGCAAGCATATTGAAGAAAAATTTGCCGGAGATTATTATGATGAAATAGGTTTGGGGATTGATTTCACCGCCCGCGATATTCAAAGCCGCCATAAAGAGAAAGGCCTGCCCTGGGAGCTGGCCAAAGCATTTGATAATTCGGCTCCCATTAGCACAAAATTTATCGCCAAGAGTGAGTTTAAAGATATTTATGATATCGGCTTCCGTTTAGATATTAACGGCGAAACTAAACAGGCAGGCAATACCAAAGACCTGCTGTTTTCGTTCGAACGCATTATTACTTTTGTGTCTCAATACATTACTTTAAAAAAAGGCGACCTTATTTTTACCGGCACCCCTGAGGGCGTAGGCAAAGTAAACATCGGCGATCATTTAACAGGTTATATCGGAGAGGAGAAGCTGCTGAGCTTCTACGTAAAATAAGCATGGATAAATTCTTTGTGTTTTTTACAGCTGTATTTTTGGCTGTAAACATTTCGTTGCCGGCGCAGGACCGCATTCAGAGCCGCCAGTATCCGCAAACCGATTTTCGCTACCCGCTGGATTTAACGCCCTCAACCGCCGGTGCCTTTGCCGAACTTCGGCCCAGTCACTTCCATGCGGGTTTGGATTTTCGTACCAATCAGCGTACCGGGTACCCGGTATATGCAGCCTCTTATGGCTATGTTTCGCGTATTAAAGTTCAGTTGGGCGGCTTTGGCAACGCGGTTTACCTTACGCATCCTAATGGTTATACCACAGTTTATGGTCACCTGCTGCGCTTCAATCCTGAAATTTTGAAAGCTTTGCGGCTAAATCAGGCTGCGCATCAAAGTTTTGATGCCGATTTCAAATTGCAGCCCTTTGATATCCCTGTAGTGAAAGGCCAAATCATAGCCTGGTCGGGTGATACCGGCGCCTCGGGCGGCCCCCATGTGCACTTTGAAGTGCGCGATTCGGCTACTGAAGAAACCATTAACCCGCAGTTGTTCGGGCTTTCCGTAGCAGACCGTATTCCGCCTTCTGTTTTCGGCGTAGCCGTGTATCATTTAAACGGCGCCCCTTTCAGCGAAAAAACCTTCAAACAGGTGTATGGCGTGTTAGGAGGCGGCGGCAATTATCACCTCTCACACCCACTGGAGTTGAGCGGCAGCATTGGCTTTGGTTTAATGGCGAATGATGTAAACAGCACTTCAGCCAGCCGCAACGGCATTTATTCGTGCGAACTTAAACTGGATGGTAAAACGGTTTTCACTTATGCTGCCGAGCGTTTTGCCTTTGACCAGACCCATGCCATTAACGCTTATATTGATTTCCCAGAACAGCAAACTACCCGCCGCTTTATTCAAAAATGCTTTATTCTCCCTGGCAGCCGGATCACTTTGTATCCACAGTCTGTTAATCGCGGTGTAATCAATTTTACCGATGATTCGCTGCACGTGGTTGAATATGTGGTGAAAGACATTGCCGGCAATACCTCTACGGTAAAGCTTAACGTTAAATCAAGCCTCCCTAAAGATCACCCGGTCTATCACCCTGCAGGAACTTTATTCCATTATAACCAGGTAAACCAGTTTGTGGCAGATAACCTTAAATTGGTAATTCCCG
Source organism: uncultured Mucilaginibacter sp. (assembly GCA_964241945.1). Classification (GTDB taxonomy): domain Bacteria; phylum Bacteroidota; class Bacteroidia; order Sphingobacteriales; family Sphingobacteriaceae; genus Mucilaginibacter. The sequence goes on along the minus strand of CAXTCH010000030.1, from coordinate 12,844 downwards.
AAGGTAACTTGTACGATGATTTGGATTTTATTTACTCGGCATCTCCCCGACGGCCGGGTATGCTATCGGCGGTGCATCATATTCACAATCATTTAACACCAATACACGAAGGGTACAGTATTTGGATTAAGCCGGAAGTGGATTTAGGGAAATATGCCGATAAAGCCCTGATCATCAGCTCCAACGGCGGTACCGATAACAGCATGCCCGACAATGGCTATATCAAAGCTACCGCACATACGTTTGGCGACTTTTACATTAAGTTAGACACCATTCCGCCGCATATTACCCCTGTCAACATTCACAACGGCGCTAACCTGCACAATGCTACCAATATTGCCATGCGCATGAGCGATAATTTATCGGGCATTAAATCGTGGACGGGTAAAATTGACGGTAAGTGGGTGCTGATGGAATGGACCTATAAAAATAAAATTCCCCGCTATACTTTTGACGATACGGTTGGTCCCGGCAAACATACTTTTGAGTTTACGGCTACTGATAGTAAAGACAATACTGCTACCTTTACTGCCGAATTTTATCGATAACTAATATGGCAACTTTAGCTGAAGGCGATAAAGCGCCTGATTTTACGGCACACGACCAGAATGGGAAAGCCGTCTCTTTATCTGATTTTAAAGGCAAAACTGTAATTCTGTATTTTTACCCGAAAGATGATACGCCGGGCTGCACCGCTCAGGCTTGCAACCTGCGCGATAATTACGAGATACTCACCGCCCAGGGTTATGAGGTAATTGGGGTAAGTGTGGACGATGAAAAATCGCACAAGAAGTTTGAAAGCAAGTATCAGTTACCGTTTACCCTGATTGCCGATAACGACCAGACTATTGTAAACCTGTACGGCGTGTGGGGCGAAAAAAACATGTATGGCAAAACTTACATGGGCACCAACCGTACCACCTTTATCATCAATACGGAAGGAGTAATCAGCCATATTATTAAAAAGGTGGATACCAAAAATGCCTCTGAGCAGGTACTCGACTTACTGAAATCTTAATTTCATTTTAATTTCTACCTTAGCAGCTCACAATTTTATTTAATGACCATTCCAACAGCACAAGCCGGCGCACATATTACTGACATTAAAGAATTAGAAGACATTGCTTCACAAGTTCGCCGGGATATATTGCGCATGGTGCATGGCTGCCAAAGCGGCCATCCGGGCGGCTCACTCGGGTGCACCGATTATCTGGTAGCGCTTTACTTCTCCGTTATGCAACATCAGCCCGATCCGTTCTCCATGGATGGCTTAGGCGAAGATTTATTTTTTTTGTCTAACGGGCATATTTCGCCTGTGTTTTATTCGGTGCTGGCCCGTAGCGGCTATTTTGAGGCGGCCGAGCTGGCCACCTTCCGTAAATTAAACTCTCGTTTACAGGGCCACCCTACCACACATGAGCATCTGCCGGGCATCCGTATCGCCTCAGGTTCATTGGGTCAGGGTTTATCTGCAGCAATCGGCGCAGCTTTATCCAAGAAGTTAAATAATGACGACTGCACCGTTTTTTCGTTACATGGCGACGGTGAATTGCAGGAAGGCCAGATATGGGAAGCTATGATGTTTGCGGCGCACCATAAGGTAGATAACCTGATAGCTGCTGTGGATTATAACGGCCAGCAAATTGATGGACCAACTAATCTGGTAATGTCATTAGGCGACTTAGCCGCTAAATGGCGGGCTTTTGGCTGGGAAGTAATGGAGGTGCAGAAAGGTAATGATATGACTTCCATCGTAGCTGCGCTTAACGAGGCTAAAATCAAAACTGGCCAGGGCAAACCTGTCGTTCTCCTGTTGCATACCAATATGGGCTCGGGCGTCGACTTTATGATGGGCAGCCACAAATGGCACGGCGTAGCCCCTAATGATGCACAACTGGAGACTGCCCTTAGCCAGTTAAAGGAAACACTGGGCGATTATTAAGCTCCTCCTGCTTCCCTAAAGGGGGGAAATACATAAACATAATTGTTAACATCAATCTTTTATAAAACCCATAAAATATAAAAGCCCTCCTTTTCAAGGGGGATTGGAAGAGGCTCAATGACAAAATACACTTATACGGAAAAAAAGGATACCCGTTCGGGTTTTGGTGCCGGATTACTGGAAGCCGGTAAGAAAGACGAAAGAGTGGTTGCCTTATGTGCCGATTTAATTGGCTCGTTAAAAATGCAGGATTTTATTAACGCCTTTCCCGACCGCTTTTTCCAGACCGGCATTGCCGAGGCAAACATGATAGGTATTGCAGCGGGTTTAACTATAGGTAACCATATTCCGTTTACGGGCACCTTTGCTAATTTCTCTACCGGCCGGGTGTATGATCAAATTCGCCAGTCGGTAGCTTACTCAGGTAAAAATGTGAAAATATGCGCCTCGCACGCGGGTTTAACTCTGGGCGAAGACGGCGCTACACACCAAATACTGGAAGATATCGGGCTGATGAAAATGCTGCCCGGCATGACGGTGATTAACCCCTGCGACTACAACCAAACCAAGGCCGCAACCTTGGCGATTGCCGAATATGAAGGTCCGGTTTATCTCCGTTTCGGGCGCCCGGTGGTACCTGTTTTTACGCCGGCCAACCAGAAATTTGAAATTGGCAAAGCCTGGATGGTAAATGAAGGAACCGACGTAAGCATTTTTGCAACCGGGCATCTGGTATGGGAAGCCATACAGGCCGCCGAAGAACTGGAAACCCAGGGAATTGCAGCTGAAGTAATAAATATTCACACCATTAAGCCGCTTGATGAGGAAGCCGTTTTAAAATCGGTAGCCAAAACAGGATGCGTGGTAACTGCTGAGGAGCATAACCGTTTGGGCGGCCTGGGTGACTCCATTGCGCAGCTGCTGGCTGTACATAACCCTACCCCGCTGGAGTACGTTGCCGTGAACGATAGCTTTGGCGAATCGGGTACGCCAGAACAATTGATGCAGAAATATGGTTTAAATAAAGAAAGTATTATTAAAGCCGCACAAAAGGTCATCCGGAGAAAAGGATGAAAAATAAATTTTAAATTTGAATATACATGTCAGCACAGGTTGATGATGCAGAGATTTTAAGTAAGTTTCAGGATGAAAAAACCCGGAACCAGGCCTTTAATCTGTTACTGAAGAAATATCAGCAGAAGATATACTGGCATGTGCGCCGCATGGTGATAGACCATGACGATGCAGATGATATTGTGCAGGATGTATTTGTGAAAGTGTGGAAAAGCCTGGCTGGCTTCCGGAGCGATTCGCAGCTGTATACCTGGATGTACCGCATTGCCACCAATGAGTGTATTACTTTTCTGAATAAAAAGAAGCAGAAGAACAACATCTCGCTGGACGAAGTATCTTATGATTTGGCCGAATCACTGGCCGACTCTACTTACTTTAACGGCGATAAAGCACAGTACAAACTGCAGCAGGCCCTGCTTACCCTGCCCGAAAAACAACGGCTGGTGTTTAACATGAAATATTTCGATGATATGAAATACGAAGAAATATCTGAAGTGCTGGGTACCAGTGTAGGGGCGCTGAAGGCGTCTTTTCACCTGGCGGTGAAGAAGATAGAAACTTATTTATTATCAAAAGATTAATTTTAAAAAAGCGGTTAAACCTTTTAATAAAAACTTCATCAAAGCTTCATTATGGCAAGCGACATAGAAAATAAAGAATGGCCCGACGATGAAATGTCACTTGAACGGTTTAATACTGCCAATCCGTTCAGTGTGCCCGCAGGCTATTTTGACGAACTCGATCAGCGCATAATGTCATCTGTTTTACTGAGCGAACTGAAAGCAAACGGTTCATCAGATGGATTTAACGTTCCGGGCGATTATTTTGAGGCTTCGGCCAGTCAAATTATGAGCCGTATACATATTGAGGAATTATCAGGCAGTACCGAAGGCTTTACCGTAGAGCCTAATTATTTTGAGGAGCTTTCGACGCAGATTACCGGTCGTATTGCAATTGAAGAAGCCTCACGAACGCAGGAAGAATCTTTCAGTGTACCTGATGGTTATTTCGATCAGCTGAACCGGCAGATTTTAAACCGTACTGTTCATCAGGATATGATGATGCGTAAGGGTATTGTACGCAGGCTGGTTACCTCGGGTGCCTTTAAATATGCTTCAGCTGCTTGTGTGGCGCTTATTGTCGGCGTAGGTATTTTTCTGAGTCAGGACAGTTCTTCCAGTTCGTCAGCCGTAGCAGCGCACGACAAAAGCTACCTGCACAAGATGCTCTCCGGAATTCCGGCAGATGCTATTGAGAGCTATCTGCAAACACAGATGGATGGCAGCGATGTACAGCATACCATGAGTTCGGAAGACGCACCGGTTGATTACGGCACTTTAGATAGTTCACTGCAGGAGGGTACAACTCAAAAGTAAACTTCCGATGAACAGGCTGATCAAGTATATTTTAATTATTATAAGTACAGGGGCAGGATTTACTGCTGCAGGGCAATCCTTCCGGGAAGGCAGAAGCCAGCCGCCGCCTACAGCGCGCATGAATAACAACGGAATGAACCGTGTTCGTGCTGTTAACAAAATACAGGCAGCAAAAGAAACGTATATGAATATGCAGCTTCAGCTCGATGAGGATGAGGCTGAACGTTTCTGGCCCCTTTACCGGCAGTATGAACAAGAACTGGCCGATGTGCGCCGGCTTAAACGCGCAAATAATTCGAACGAGATGGTAAACGGCACCGACCAGATCAAAAAAGAATTATATTACGAAGAGCGCCTGGTAGATATTCACAAGCATTACACCGACGAATTTTTGAAAGTGCTGCCGCCGCAAAAGGTGAGCCTGATTTTTAAAAGCGAACGTCAGTTCAATGATGAGCTCATAAGGCAAATGGGTGAACGGCGCGGTATCCACACCCAAAACCCGCCGCAGGGTAGTCGCTATTAAGTCATTATTGCAAAGGCTTATCTGAATAAGGTAAGCCTTTGTTATTTTTGCACCATGTTAACCCTGCGCCAGCTTTTTTTAGCTCATAATGCACAAACTACCCACTTCCCGCTCCTGCTTGAATTTGAGCGGGCAGAAGGTGTGCATTTGTACGATGCCGAGGGGAAAAATTACCTGGACTTGATATCCGGTATTGGTGTAAGCAGCATCGGTCATGGCAATCCGCATGTAAAAGACGCTATCAAACAGCAGGTAGACAAATATATGCACCTGATGGTTTACGGCGAGTATGTGCAAACGCCGCAGGTACGCTTTGCCGAAAAACTGGTATCAATATTACCTCCGCATTTGCAGTCGGTTTACTTTGTAAATTCGGGTGCTGAGGCGGTAGAGGGCGCCTTAAAGCTGGCCAAACGCTACACCGGCCGTTATGAAATTGTAGCTTTCCATAACTCCTATCATGGCAGTACACATGGCGCCCTGAGTGTGATGGGTAATGAAGAATTTAAGCAGTCTTACCGTCCGCTGCTGCCGGGGGTGAAATTTATCAACTTCAATCACCTTCCGGACCTGCAGCTGATTACGCCGGCCACCGCTTGCGTAATTGTGGAAACCATACAGGGCGAAGCCGGCATCCGGGTGCCGGATGCCGGTTATATGCAGGCACTAAGAGCCCGTTGTACGGAAACTGGCACCTTACTTATTCTGGATGAAATACAGGCTGCTTTTGGCCGCAGCGGCAAACTTTTCGCCTTTCAGCACTTCGGCATCGAACCGGATATTTTGCTGCTGGCTAAAGCCCTGGGCGGCGGTATGCCCATCGGCGCTTTTATTTCTTCTGTATCTGTTATGTCGGCCTTTAAAGAAAACCCGATTTTAGGCCATATCACCACCTTCGGCGGCCATCCGGTGAGCTGTGCTGCAGGACTGGCAGCCCTGGAAGTACTGCTGAATGACAACCTGGTAAATGGCGTTGCTGAAAAAGAAGCTTTGTTTAGAAAGCTGTTGGTTCACCCTGCCATCGAGGAAATACGGGGCAAAGGGTTAATGCTGGCGCTGGGTTTGGAAAGTTTTGAGCTGAACAAAAAAGTAATTGACCGCTGTATTGAACATGGTGTAATTACCGACTGGTTTTTACATTGCAGCAACGCCATGCGCATTGCCCCTCCCCTTATTATTATGTCTGAAGAAATTGCCCATGCCTGTAAGGTTATTCTGGAAGCTATTGATTATTACTCTGTTTAAACATTAAAATCATAACTGTTTCTATAGCTGTTTAGGCGGGTTGACAAGACTATCGGCAGTTTTTGACGAGGTACAGTGTTTCTACTTCCTTGACATTAAAAGTCACATATTAACGCCATGCATCAATACCTTTATGAAATTCTTTTTTAATGTTATAATTTAAGTATACCTAAATTATAAATGTGGTACACTTTGTGCAACATATATAAACAGAATAACAAAAGATGCATTGTAACGCTATCAAAGCGTATCCTGCCAAAAACTGTATAGTAAGTGTGTCCACTTCTGTATATTTTTAATAGTGACATCTTCCATTTATTAGTACATATTATATTTAGCCGAGGAGTATACCCGAAAAAATGAAAATAGCTTATATATCTACCTATCCGCCCCGCGAATGTGGGCTTGCTACGTTTAATCAAAACCTGATGCGCGCTATCGGCGCTAATTTCCCTAATCAAAAGTCGCCGCTCGAAAACGGCTATGTGGTGGCTATGAATGATTCCGATAAGCAGGACCAGTATGAATATCCGGAGGAAGTGAAATATATTATCCGCCAAAACCATCAGAAAGATTATATACAGGCAGCCAACTATATTAATACCAGCGATGCAGATGCCTGCATTATGGAGCATGAATTTGGTATTTATGGCGGCGAAAGCGGCATTTATGTATTGCCCCTCATTAACCGGCTGGAAAAACCATTAATATCTATCCTTCATACTATTTTGCGCGAGCCAAGCTATGTGCAGCGTGTGATCATCCGTGAAATTGCTGAGCAATCATCAAAGATAATTGTGATGAGCCAGCGTGCGGTTGAATTTTTAACGACTATTTATGATATCCCCGCAGAAAAAATACAAATCATTGAGCACGGTGTGCCAGATCTCGAAGCGCCGGAAGTGAACCCTGTAAAAAGCCTGAGCGCTTTCAAAAATCGCAAAGTGATGTTGACTTTCGGGTTAATCAGTCGTAACAAAGGCTTGGAAACGGTAATTAAAGCGCTGCCTAAAATTGTAGAAAAGCATCCGGACGTGATGTACGTAATTTTAGGAAATACCCATCCGGGCATTGTAAAGCACTCGGGTGAGGAATATCGCGATTACTTAAAGAACCTGGCGGTACAATTAAAGGTATCAAATAACCTGGCCTTCATTAACAAATTTGTGGCCGAAGAAGAATTAATCAATTACCTCACCGCTTGCGATATTTATGTAACCCCTTACCATAACGAAGCGCAAATTACCAGCGGTACCCTGTCTTATGCTGTGGGTGCAGGAGCAGCTGTAGTATCTACCCCTTACTGGCATGCTACTGAGCTTTTAGCCGACAAGCGCGGCCGCTTATTCGATTTTAAAGATTCGGATAAACTGGCTGCAATTATAAATGAGCTGCTGGAAAACGAAGATGCGTTGAATGAAATTAAGCACAACGCTTATGAATACGGTTTGCATCTGCGCTGGCCGCGCATTGGCGCTGAGTTTTTAAAGGTAGCCAGCCAGGCTTGCGCCACGCATGATTTCAGCGATAAAATATTACGCAACAGCATTGTTGACCCCGAGGTGATGCCTACCTTCAGTCTGGCCCATGTGCAGCGTCTTACTGATGACACCGGCATTGTGCAACACGCCAAATACGGCATCCCTAACCTTAAAGAGGGCTATTGTTTGGATGATAACGCCCGGGCGCTGATTATGGCGCTGATGGCTTACCAACGAAATAAAAGCCAAGAAGCTTTTGATTTGTTGCCCATTTACCTGAGCTACATTCACTACATGCAATGTGAGGATGGGAACTTCCGCAACTTTTTAAGCTTTGACCGCCGCTACTTAGACGAGGTAGGATCGGAAGACTCTTTCGGACGCACGGTATGGGCTCTGGGTTATTTAGTGGGCTGCGCTGCCAGCAGCTCTTACCAGGAATTTGCGGTAGAATTATTCCAGCGCTCGATTCCGCATTTCAAAACCTTAAAGTATATCCGGGGCATGGCAAATACCCTTATTGGAGTTGCCTTGTACTTAAAGGCCCACCCTACCGATGAAGGAATGATGCAGGAACTGATTAAACTGACCAATCCATTGGTGGAGGCGTATGAAAAAACGGCTACCCCGGATTGGCAATGGTTTGAGGAAGGCATGACCTATGACAATGCCATCCTGCCACTGGCCTTACTGCACTCCAGCGAGATTACCGGCAACGAGCATGTGCGTGAAATTGCCATGACGACGATGAACTTTCTGGATGAACTGACCTTATCGAATGGTTACTTAAGTCCGGTAGGTAACGACGGCTGGTACTACCGGGGGGGCACCTTCCATACCTTTGACCAGCAGGCTATTGAAACCATGGCTATGGTACTACTGCACTTTCAGACTTATGAATCCTTCCGCAAGCCTGAATATATTGAAAAAATGTTTTTGAGTTATAAATGGTTTTTAGGAGATAATACCTTGCGCGCACCTTTATATGACCACGAAACCAAAGGCTGCTGCGACGGCTTGCTGCCTACCGGGATTAACCGCAACCAAGGCGCCGAGAGTACGCTGGCTTACCTGATTTCGCACCTTACTGTACTGAAAGCTTTTGAGCTGGAATACGAGTACAAAAAATTTACAAAAAGCCTTGAAGTCTGTTAAATGAGGGTAGCTGTATTGGCTCCGGTAGCCTGGCGTACGCCGCCCAGGCATTACGGGCCCTGGGAGCAGATAGCTTCCAGCATTGCTGAAGGGCTGCTTAATTTAGGAGCGGAAGTAACGTTATTTGCCACCGGTGATTCCGTAACAGGTGGCCAGCTTCAATCGGTTTGTGCCGCGGGTTACGAGGAAGACCGCACGCAGGATGCCAAAGTGCTGGAATGCCTGCACATCAGCAACCTGATGGAGCAAGCCGGCCGGTTTGACATTATCCATAACAATTTCGATTTCCTGCCGCTTACCTATACCGGCTTGATCAACACACCGGTGATTACCACTATACACGGATTTTCATCACAAAAAATCATCCCAGTATATAAAAAATACAATCAGGGATATAACCATTATGTGTCTATCAGTAATGCCGACCGCAGTCAGGAATTGAATTATCTGGCCACTGTCTATAATGGTTTAGACACCAGTAAATTCAAATTTAACCCTGATCCGGAGGATTACCTTTTGTACTTCGGCCGTATACATCACGACAAAGGTTGTACGGAGGCTATAGAAATTGCCCGAAAAACCAAAAAGCGTTTGCTGATTGCAGGTATTATACAAGATGAAGGTTACTACAAAAGCAAAGTAGAACCTTATCTAAACGACCAAATTCAATATATTGGCCATGCCGGTCCTGAAAAACGTAACGAACTGCTTGGCAATGCATTAGCCTTATTGCATCCTATTAATTTCAACGAGCCTTTTGGCATGAGTGTAGCCGAAGCAATGCTATGCGGAACGCCAGTAATTGCTTTTAACCGGGGCTCTATGCCCGAACTTATACAGGATCAAAAAACTGGATTTTTAGTTGATACGGTGGATGAAGCAGTGAATGTAATAGCAAACCTATCTTCAATTAACCGAAAGGCTTGCTATGAATGGGCAAAATCCCGGTTTTCGGCCGAGAAAATGGTGAGTGATTACTACCGGTTGTATAAAGAAATATTGGAAATGTAGCCTCAACCAACCTCTTATAAAGGGAAAGGCTTTATATAAGGTTTATAAAATAAGAAGGGATAAATGGCTTTAAATTTATCCCTTCTTATTTAAATGCCCTCTACTTTAAAAAGGGTTAAGCAAGGTAGTATCTATTTGTTCCCCTGTTTCATTCTTTCCAGTAGGTCTTTTACATTCACCTCGGCAAATGAAGTGGAAGAATCGGAAATACCGTAAGGAATAATCAACTTACCATTATGAATCAATGATCCACAGGAATAAAGTACATTGGGTACATATCCCTCACGTTCGTTTTCGTTAGGTACCAGCAATGGTTCTTCCAGGCGGCCTATTTCTACCGTAGGGTCGTCCAGTTGAAGCAGACTGGCGCTGAGTACGTATTTACGCATCGGACCAACACCATGACTAATCATCAGCCAACCGTCTTCTGTTTCAATCGGCGAACCGCAGTTTCCCATTTGTACAAACTCCCAAGGATGCTCGGGAGCCTGCAGCATAATCGGCTTTTCCCAGATATTAATTTTATCTGAGTACATAATGTAGTTGTTCCAACCGTCAATACGCGAAATCATCACATACTTACCATTTATTTTACGGGGAAACAAAGCCAGATTTTTGTTCTGCGCACCGGCACCGTACAACGGCATAATTTTGAAATCAACAAAATCATTAGTTTGCAGCAGCTTGGGCATAATCAGTGCACCATCGTAGGCTGTGTAAGTGGCGTAATAAACCGAAGCGCCGTCGTCATGTGTAAATTTTACAAAACGAGCGTCCTCTATTCCTTTGCGCTCGTATTCGGAGATTGGGAAAATCACCCGGTCGGATATATCCGTATCAAGCGAAAAAAGGATTTCATAGTAGGAATCAGCCAGCCATAAAATCTTATCGTATTCCAGCCTTGTCATATCGTTTTGCTGCAGCTTTTGCGAGTCGAGTATGACATGGCGCAAATTGGCATATTCAAAGTGAGAATCTAACTGACTCTCCACTTCCTTTAGTACGTCAATATTAATTTGGGTGGTTACCGCTTTTTCAAAAAACAGCTTTTTATTATATACGGCATTACGTACGATTTCTGCTTCGTCGATATAGTTACCGGCAGGTATCACTGTGATTTCGTTATTTTTATCAATCAGCGCACGGCGGAAGGTGATGGAGGAAATATGGCCTTCGCCTACAGCACGGAAGCTAATAACTACCCTTCGCTGGCCATCTTCCAAATCGCCTTGGTCAGGATCATCCACTATGGACGGGTTAAAGAATGCAGCCGACTCAATAGAATACTCGTGGGTAAAATAAGACCCTATTAACAGCTTACGGTAAGGAGAAATGGCTTCATAATCGATATTAAGTTCCTCAAATAAGCTGGTTAACTTGTCGCAATGCCGGTTGAGTACACGGGTAATATTCCGGTGACGTTTTGAATATTCCTGCAGCAACGGGGAAATGATTTCAAATACTTTTTCCTCGCTCAATTGTGCCACCTTTTGAATTACGCCTTTGGCACGCTCGTTACCATTGAAAAAAAACCTTGCAATTACACGCTTCGGATCTGGATTTACTCTTATAGGTTTGCGCTCAATAGAAATTCTCATATAAAATTTAAAACTATAACATTAACACCAGCAGCAATAAATTGATTGTTGCAATTTCATGTATTTGTAAACGTAAAAAGTTGTCGTTAATAATTACTACAATTATATTTTAATTAAATTACTTAAACGTTAAATTAAACTTGAAGGTTGTACATACTTTTCAATTTATTCGTTAGTTATACTGTTTTAAGGTTCAAGCTGCTGCTGCATCAAACGTAAACTATCCAACCCGACTGCAACTGCACCTAACAGGTTTATTTTGTAATTTACGCCCCTATGAACCTGCTGATTGTAGAAGACGAAAAAAGCCTTGCTTTGGAGCTCTCGGAATTTTTAAGTCGGGAAGGATTTACGGTAGAGCATGCCCGTACGCGCCTGTCGGGTGAGGAAAAAATTTCAGTGAACAACTACGACTTTATCTTGCTGGATTTAAGCCTGCCCGATGGTGATGGTTTTGATTTGCTTAAACTGTTAAAAAAACTGCCTGGCAGGGATGATGCTGTGATTATACTCACCGCGCGCGGCGCTGTAGATGACCGTATTATGGGCCTGGAAGAGGGTGCCGATGATTACCTGGCCAAGCCGTTCTCACTGAATGAGCTGTTGGCCCGCATACATGCCATTACCCGCCGCAAGCACAAGCTGGACAGCAATGATATACAGCTGAAAGATTTTCGCATCAACATTCAGAACCGTACGGTATACTACCAGTCGGAACGCATTAACCTAACTAAGAAAGAGTTTGAAATTTTTAATTACCTGGTGTTAAACAAAAACCGGGTGATATCGCGCACCAACCTTACTGAGCATGTGTGGGGCGATATTCTGGAAGTTAACTCCGACTCAAATTTTGTGGACGTGCATGTGAAAAACCTGCGTAAAAAGTTGTCGCAATTTGCACCGGTGGACTGGTTTGAAACCGTGCGCAGCATTGGTTACCGCATTAATATTTAATTTTTTTTTATACCCCTGTTTTATGAAACTGCAATTTAAACTGGCTTTGTATAATGCCTTAACCAAAATTGCTATTATCATCCTTACCGGACTGGTCATCCTGTTTTCACTGGAAGAGATCTCAAATCAGCATGTATCCATGCGGTTGATGCAGAAAAAAAATCAGTTTTTAAAAAACCTGTCGAGTAATGAAATTGACCAGCTGCTTAACCAGCAGCCCAGTTATACCAATTACAATATTTTAAAAGAAGAATACATTTTTTTAAAACAACTCCCCTATGCCCGGCTCAAAACGCCGGTATACAGCTTTAGCACTGCGGAACGCACGCTGGATAAGACTACGGAGCAATACCGCATCCTTGCCTATCGGTTCAACTACAATCAGCGAACTTATCTGCTTGAAATTGGTAATACCATCGAGGCGGTAGAAGAGCTAAAAGAAACCATCCGGGGTTATACGCTCATTATACTGATAATTGCGC
>CAXTCH010000029.1:0-15219 GCA_964241945.1 uncultured Mucilaginibacter sp. | reverse complement strand
GCACTTAAAGTAGTGGCAATGGATGGCATTATGCGTATTCCGTTTAAGGTTTCCACTACCACCAGCAACTTCATGATCGGGGTTACCGCAGCGGCAAGTGCAGTGGTTTACCTGCAGCGCGGTTATATCGACCCCGGGCTATCCATGCCGGTAGTCATCGGTGTGTTGTTCGGTGCGCTTACCGGCTCTAAAATATTGGTGCACACGCAATCTTCCCGCTGGCTGCGGTGGACGTTTGCTATTGTGGTCACCTTCTTGTCCGTACAAATGATTTACAACGGCCTGGCCGGTAAAATTTAAATTTATGGCATCATCCCGCTTTAAAGATACCGACATGCAAGCCCTCATCGGCTGGATACTCCGCATAGGTGTACTGGTTTCAATGCTCATTGCGGTAGCCGGCGGCATCATCTACCTCCTCCGGCACGGGCACGAGCATATCAGCTATGTACAATTTAAAGGGGTACCCGAATTTATCCACACCCCCCAGGGTATCTGGAACGGCATACTTGAGTTGAGAGGCCGGGCTATTATTCAGGCAGGTATTGTGCTGCTGGTGTTCACTCCGGTGCTGCGGGTTATCGTTTCCGGAATCGGATTTGTTTTCGAGAAGGATTATCTCTATACCGGCATTTCAGCAATAGTGCTGCTGGTTATTATAATCAGCGCGCTTACCGGTCACGGAGGATAAAGTCGTTCGTTTTAAACCCGGCTAATTGCTGGGCGCTCTTCTTACTTCATCGGCATTGCCAGCCGTATGCTGGCGCGAGCTTTTGACGCTGCTTTTACCGAAATGGTAAGCCACTGTTAAGTTTACTACCTGTGTTTCCCGCTTACGGTAGCCGGATAAATCCAGATTATAAGTACTCGAATAACGGTCGCGATTGGTATTGAAGACATCGTTCGCGGTTAGCGTAATACTCCATGCATCGTTAATTTGTCCGCTTACCCCTCCGTTCAGGTAGTAATAAGGTAAAAACCGGTCGGTGCCATAAAAAGTGGCCGATTCATAATGCCCGTTCAGCTCCAGGGCTATCTTTTTATTTAAGCTAAAATGCTGAAATAAATTAAAGCTGAAATCGGACGTACCTCTATTCATCAAACCGGCATAATCCTGGTAGCGCTGGTAAGATGCGTCAAAATAAAAATTAACGTTCCACCAGGAGGTGAAGTTAGCCGGCGCGTTCACCCTGAATCCGTAAGTGGAAGCCTGCTTAATATTATACCGTGTGGTTACATTTATTTTGGTAACCGGATTTTGCATAAAAAAGGTAAACCCGAAAAAGTCTCTGACCTGTTCGGTATATAAGGTGGCTACGTACTTGTTGAGGTAGGTGTCGACTACCTGGACATAATTACCATAAGCCGGTTTTAAAAACCGGTTACCAGTCTGAAAGTTATACCGGTCCTGGTAATATACAATTAAAGGATTCAGATTATCGTAGTCGGGCCGGGTAATGCGGTAATTGTAATTCAGGCTGAGCTGATGCTGGGTGTTAACCAGATAGCTCAACTGCACGGAAGGAAAAAGGTTGGTATAATCCTGTTTTTGATCAATAGTTGATTGTATTTGATCTAAGCGGGTATGCTCCAGGCGCACGCCGGCGTAATAGTTAAAAGCGCCTGCCTGTTGCTGCAAATTCACGTAAGCGCTGCTTATCTTCTCTTTATAACTATAGTCGCCACTCAATGCCGCATTGGAAACATAAGTTTGATTAACCAACTGGTCAAAATCTTCGTGATAGTGGCTGTTGACATCACTATATTTCAGCCCGGCCCTGAAACTCATTTCTTTGGTAATCGGGTCAACATAATCAGCTTTTAACGATTTAATCTGGATATCCACCGGCACTGTGCGGCGTATCAGATTGGTTTGTTCCCTGTTCCCGGCAGCCAGATACTGGTCGAGCGTACCGGTAATACCGTCCTGCTGATGACGGTTAATGTCCGTGTAATCCGCATCGGCGCTCAACGTTTGCCCGCTATGCCCAAGCTGGCCCGAGTAATTCAGGTTATAATTATAATTACCAAAACGCGGCCCGGAATTGAGATGGGTAATTAAAGTTGTGTCCTGACGCCCGGCATACGACAGCGTAGAATTGGCCTGCTGGTTCATCCGGTCGGTGATGTAAAAGCCCCGTACGTTAAACCCGAGGGTATGAACTGAATCAATGGTGTAATCAATTCCTCCGTTGTAATAAAAGTAACGGGCCGCCTGCACATTGTCAGTAATGGTGGATACAGACGAAGCGCCTATGGTACGACTGGTTTGTATATCCTGATAGCTTTTATTATAAGAACTGCCTATGGTTCCGTAAATATTAAGCTTGCTGTGGCGATAGTTTAAGTTGAGGCTTTCGTTGTATTTACCGTACCGGCCCATTCCGCCGCTAACTTGCGCCGAACCATTCAGGCCCTCATATTTATTTTTTTTGAGTATGATATTGATAACCCCGCCTGTACCGTTGGCTTCAAAATTTGCAGGAGGATTGGGTATCAACTCAATCCGGTCAATACTTTCGCTTTGCAAGCCGCGCAAAACTGTATTTATATCAATTCTGGCACCGCTTACGGGCTTGCCATTTACCAGAATCAGGGCATCCTGTCCTGCTTTTAATGATAAGCCACCATCTAATTGCGCTTTTACTCCGGGAGCATTGCTTAACACATCAAATACCGAAACACCCGTTGCCAAAATGCTTTTACTCACGTTCAGCACCGTTTTGTCAGCCCTGTTTTCAATATATGATTTTCTATCGGTAACCACTACCGTATTCAAACCTGTGGTTGATTTTTCGAGTTTGAAGGCCCCGGTTTTTATCTGGTGGTCTGCCAGTAAGGTATAGGCGGGCGAGTACAATGGGCTACAGCCCAATTTGGTGATGTTTAAATAATAAATACCCGGTTTAATATTATCGAGCAAAAAGTCTCCGGCTTGCGTAGTAACAGCAGCCTTAACATAAGCAGAATCGGAGCGACGGAACAGAGCAACAGTAGCCGCTTCAATGCCTGCGCTGCTGTTATCAACCACCTTACCCTGTATAGAAGCATACCTGGATTGACCACTCACTGACGCAAACGCCCACAGGCAAAATAATACACCTATGCAAACTGCCCTCATCAACCCGTAACGTAAATTTTAATCATCAGCAACAAAAAAATTAGGAAGAACTTAGGTTATGTTAATCAGCTGTTCATCACAGCGCAAATCAACTATCTGTAAGCTCTTAAACACTTTCAAACCCCTAGTATTGCAGCTAACCCCTGCTCAATCTGCTCCCTCCTGCTACGTTATCCGAGTTGAATAATTCTTACAAATACTATCTTCTTAATAGTATTTATTACTTAAATATAAAAGCTAACTTATACACTCAGCTACGGTAAGGCGTAAATATTCACTGTGAATACTTACTCATTTGCCCGCAGACTGCGTAAATAAATGTGCTTAAATATGCCCCATGAGGGCCAAAATGGTACTTTCTATGTGCTTAGCGTTGGCTGTCTAAAATACAACTTCTATCGCTATTGCGCAAAAACGGTTGTAATAAGTTAATTTTTTGTGAATGCGTTTTACAATTACACAGCCGGACCCGTTTTAAAAGGGTATTATTTTTAAGTTTGTATCAGAAAATAAGCTTATGAGAAAATTTTTGCTTGTATTTGCCTGTGTTTGTTTTGCAGTAAGTGCATTTAGTCAAACTGAACCGGCAAATTACCGCACTGCCGTGAACCGCTTTATTCACTTTTATAACCAAAACCAGCCCGACAGCATTTTTACCATGTTTTCGGCGGACGTAAAAACAAAAATTCCGCTTGCGCAAAACCGGGCGCTGATTAACCAGCTGCAAAGCTCGTTAGGCAATTTTCAGCAGGCTACCTTCTTAAATATTGATACCGGGGTGGCTAACTATAAAGCCGACTTTGCAAAAGCAAGCCTGACCATGCGCATCCGGCTGAATGCCGGCAACCAGTTTGCCGGGTTATTTTTTGCTAATCCAGAAATGAAAACCGGCAATGCCGGCGCAGCACCTGCTGCTGACCCAACAGTGGCCGAATCGCCTTATTCGGTTAAAAACCTGATGGCAACCATTAACGGCACCCTGGCCATGCCCAGAGAGGTGAGCGGAAAAATACCGGTGGTGCTCATCATCGCCGGCTCAGGCCCGACTGACCGTAACGGCAACAATCCGCTGAATGTAAATGCCAATACCTACCAAATGCTGGCTTCGGCACTGGCTAAAAATGGCATTGCCTCTGTCAGGTATGATAAGCGCAACATTGGTGCAAGCCCCAGCCCTGCTGTAGAGAAAACACTGCGTTTTGATAATTATGTAGATGACGCAGTTAGTTTGGTAAACCAGTTACATGATGACCCCCGGTTTTCAAAGGTGATTATCTTCGGCCACAGCGAGGGTTCGCTGATTGGTATGCTGGCTGCAAATGATGAACCTGCTAATGGCTTTATATCGGCAGCCGGCGCAGGTGTTATGGCCGATAAGGTAGTAACCGAACAGTTAAAAACACAGCCCGACTGGATTCAGAAAAGCTTTAAAACCGTATTGGATACCATGAAAAAAGGTAAGACCTACGAAAATGTAGACCCTACCCTGTACAGCATCATCCGCCCAAGCGTACAGCCTTACCTGATGTCATGGTTCAGGTATGACCCGGCACGTGAAATTAAGAAACTAAAAATACCGGTACTGATTCTTCAAGGCACCAATGATCTGCAAATCAGCACAGATAATGCCGATAAGCTGAAGAAAGGAAAGTCGGATGCCCAGCTGGTTATTATTACCGGCATGAACCATATTCTGAAACAGGCGCCGCTTACCCGCGAGGGCAATTTGGCCACCTATATGGATCCCAATTTACCGCTTGATCCCACGTTAACCACTTCGGTAATCAACTTTGTGCGAAAGGTAAAATAAATCGTATCCTCTGATAGTGCAGAACCATGAGAACAGTAACCGTCCTCATGGTTCTGTTTTCTTACCCCGTTATGAGTTCCAGCAATTCAACAATCGCCGCAATACAATAATCTCTGCGGTATGATAAGCATTGTGGTCGGCCATCTGCAAAGCTTCGCGCAATACGCTTTGGCCCTGGCCATGGGGTATTTTAGCAAACAAATCTCCTTTTTTCAATAACCTTACAAACTCGTCGCGGTCGGCAGTAATTTGTGCCACGGTCTTATCCCATGCCTGGCCATCTGCGGGCTCAGCTTCTTTCGGCCAGTAATCATCAGGCCATTTGGGCGACTGGTGGTTGCCGTCTTTACTAAATTCCAGCATATCCCATTGAGCTATACGTATATGTTCGGCCAGTTGCCATATACTGTAAGGCAGGCCATGCGGCCGTTTGCCCCTGGCTTCGGCAGGTATGCCGGCCAGCGCATCATCTAAAGTTGCGTGGGCGCCACCGCCTGCCAAAAGTTTAATTAATTCATCGGTTAATAGCTGCTCGGTGTTCATGATTGTAACATTTGTTTAACAGTTTACCTGTTATGTAATTTATATCCGGCATAAAAGTTTTATGTTTATACGCATCAATATCAGCTTAATCGTGTACAGAAAGATAATACCCCTTGCCGCTATCACTTTTGCTTTATTAACAGGTTGCCAGAAAGATGGCGCCAATGCGCCGCAAATGACCCGCGACGATGCAGCATTTACCCGTTATGAAAGCACTTTTCTGGATGCCTACTGGAAACTTGACCCCCTGCGCGCTACCGAAACCGGCTATCATAAATATGATAGTTTACTGGTAATCCCTGATGGCTCCTACCGCTCGCACCGCATTACTTTTGCCAAAGCCCAGGCCGATTCACTGAGCCGCTATGAGGGTAACAAGCTTGCCGAAGGCAACAAGCTGGATTACCACATGATACAGGACGAAACCGACAAGATAGTTTGGGAAATGCAAAGCCTTAAAGAGTACGAATGGAACCCGGCTTATTATAATATTATGGGCACCTTTGCCTATATGCTGAACGAGCACTATGCGCCGCTGACTGATCGGTTACGCCACCTGTCGCAGCGTATGGCGTTTGTTCCCAACTACTTCAAAGAAGCACAAAAACAGATTAAAAACCCGGTAGCCGAGCTAACGCAGCTGGCCATAGACCAGATTAACAGTAGTGTTGACCTTCTCGATAAAACGTTTGCCGATTCTTTAAAAAAGTCTGCCATTCCGGCTGCTGAGCAAACCAAAATGCTCGATAAAGCCAAGCTGGCAGTAACCGCAATAAAAGGGTATACCGGCTGGCTGCAGGGACTCAAAAACGACCGCCCCCATAATTTTCGGTTAGGCCGGGATTTATATACCGATAAATTTAAGTTTGACTTACAATCATCCTATACGCCGCAACAGGTATACAATGCAGCTATGGAACGCAAAAAATACCTGCACCGCGAGATGGCCAAAACCAGCCGCAAACTGTGGCCCAAATATTTTGGCACGCAGCCGATGCCTAAAGACAGCCTGGAGATGATTGCAAAAATGATTGATACGCTATCATCCAAACATGTGGCGCCGGATGAATTTCAGTCCGCCATTGAAAAGCAAATCCCTAAGCTGACAGCTTTTGTAAAAAGTAAGAACCTGCTGAATTTGGATGCAGGCAAACCGCTGGTGGTAAGAAAAGAACCGGCTTACATGGCGGGCGTAGCCGGCGCTTCGGTAAGCGCGCCCGGCCCGTACGATAAAGGCGGCAATACCTACTTCAATGTGGGCAGCCTGGCGGGCTGGCCTGCGGCAAAAGCCGAAAGCTATTTACGCGAATACAACAACTACACCTTACAAATTTTATGTATCCATGAGGCCATACCCGGCCATTATACCCAACTGGTATTTGCCAACCAATCGCCAAGCCTGATTAAATCGGTATTGGCAAACGGAGCAACGATTGAGGGCTGGGCCGTGTATGCGGAACAGATGATGCTGGAAAGCGGCTACGGTGATAACGCCCCCGAGATGTGGTTAATGTGGTATAAATGGAACCTGCGCTCGGTGTGCAATACTATATTGGATTACAGTGTGCACGCCCAGAACATGAGCCGCAGCGATGCGCTTAATTTGCTTACCAACGAGGCATTTCAGCAGCAGGCGGAGGCCGAGGGTAAATGGAAACGGGTAACGCTGAGCAGTGTGCAGTTATCCAGTTACTATACCGGCTATAAAGAAATTATTGACCTGCGCGATGCCTACCGGAAGAAGATGGCGGATAAATATAATGTGAAAGAGTTTAACGAGAAGCTTTTAAGTTACGGCAGCTCGCCCATACAATATGTTAAAGAACAAATGCTGGGTAACAAACAAGGCGGGTAAACAGCAAACCATCGAAGTTTTTAAACAATCGCAGTGAATCACAGTTATCATTCAAAATTTATTGTACAGTGCCTGAGTTAGAGATCGACTTTAACGCTTTCCTGCAAACAGCCCCGCCTGTTGTTGTGCTAAAGCCCGATGCCCCTGCGTTTACCATCGTAACTGCCAATCCGGCTTATTTAATACTAACAGGCACTACCTTAGCTGATTTGACGGGAATGAGCATTTTTGAAGCCTTTCCGGAAAATGCTGAAGATGCCGGAACGAGCGGCCGGCAAACGCTATACGACTGCCTCTTTGAGACCATTAACACCCAAACCGGCACCGCATTGCCTGCGCAACGTTTTCATTTATACAAGCCCGAAAAGCAATTTGCTGAGGCCCGTAATTTGCAAATCAGTGTTTCCCCTGTATTCAATAACACCGGAGGCATAGATTACATTCTTCTGCTGATAATCGCCGGTACAAGTGATGTTTCTAAGCAAATTAAACAGGACAGCACTACTCTTGAATTGCCTGATACCCAAAGCAGTCAAATCAACGAATTATTGCAGCAGGCGCCGGTGGCCATTGGCGTACTTGAAGGGCGGGAGCTAAAAATCACCTCCGCCAATGACATGATTTTGTCTTTGTGGGGAAAAACGAATGAAGTAATTGGTAAAACGCTAACACAGGCCTTACCTGAACTGGCAGGGCAGCCTTTTTTAGATTTACTCCATGAGGTATTTAGCACGGGCAAAGCTTATCACGGTAATGAAATTTCTGCTTACTTAGAACATAAAGGCGAACTGCAGCAGATGTACTTCAATTTTGTTTATCATCCTATTCTTGACCGGGCGGGAAAAACAAGCAGCATTATGGTGGTCGCCATAAACGTTACGGAACAGGTACATGCCCGCAAACAGGCGGAGGAAAGTGCACTTGTTTTACGTGATTTAGTGATGACGGCACATTTTTCTTTAATGATTTTACGTGGACCTGAATGGATTGTTGAGATTGCAAACCAGTCGATAGCTGATTTATGGGGCAAAGAGCTGGAAAATATTACCGGCCTGCCTTTAATGCAAATATTGCCGGAGTTAGTTGACCAGCCCTTCCCTACTTTATTGAAGCAGGTATCTGATACCGGAATAAATTACGGTAGTGAAGAAGAGTCCTTTTACTACAATACACTTGAAGGACCGGTTCAAAAATATGTCAGCTTTTTTTATGACCCGATGTTTGACAGCAGCGGCAAGGTGTGCGGCATTATTGTAGCGGCCGAAGACATTACGGCACGGGTAAAATCAAGGCTCGATATGGAAGAAGCCCAGCAGCAGTTCCGGCTGGCAGTTGAATCGGCGCGGATGGGTACATGGGGAGTAGATGCCGTTACCCGCAAGCTTACTCTTTCCGACCGGGCAAAAGAAATTTTTGGCCTGCCTGTAAGCAGTGAAGTTAGTGCATCCGAGGCCATACAGCTGGTGGATGCCGAGTACCATGACCTGATCAGGAATGCGGTAAACAACGGCATTCAGCACTATCAGCCTTGTGATATTGAGTACTCGCTTATGAACACTATAACCCAGGAGCGTGTGTGGGTGCGTGCTACCGGCAAAATGTTTTTCAGTGCACCCGAACAACCTCTGCATTTTTCGGGCGTGATACAGGATATCACCGAACGTAAGCTGGACGATATACGAAAAAACGATTTTATCGCCATGGTCAGTCATGAGTTGAAAACACCGCTTACGTCGGCTAAGGCTTACGTGCAGATGCTTAATGCCAAAGCAATCCGGCAAAATGATATTTTTACTTCGGGGGCCATGGAAAAGGTGGATATACAAATCAACCGCATGCAAACCATGATTAAAGGCTTTTTGGATGTAGCCCGGCTAGAAGCCGGAAAAATTCACCTCAACATGCAATCCTTCCGCCTAAACGACCTATTACAGGACGCGGTAGACGAAGCCTTGTTGCTCTCCCATAGCCACGATGTCATTTTTTTTCCGGGCGAAGAGGTTTGGGTATACGCAGATAAAGATAAAGTTGCCCAGGTAGTTAATAACTTTTTGAGCAATGCGGCCAAATACTCGCCCAAAGGCAAAAGCATTGAAGTGGCTTACGAGGTGAAAGATAACTACGTAGAGGTAAGCATTAAAGATGAAGGCATGGGCATTAAGCAAGCTGACCGTGAAAAGTTATTCGACCGCTTTTACCGGGTAGAAAGCAAGCAAACGCAAACCATAGCCGGCTTTGGCATTGGCTTGTACCTTTGTGCCGAAATCATCAGGCGGCACAACGGCGACATTTGGGTAGAAAGTGAGCCGGGCAGCGGCTCAACCTTTTACTTCAGCCTGCCTTTGCAATCCGAACCTATATCAGCTTAAACATGATTTGTTTAAAGCGATCTGATATATTTTCCTTATTTATTATTTATCGGCTTGCCCTACTGCATCTGCCCTGCTAATTTTCAATGTATGGATTCCTGCTGTATAGCCTCCTGTACTTTATCAATGAGCTGATCTATATCAAAGGGCTTGGCGATATATCTGTCTGCGCCTGCCTCGTAAGCTATTTTTTTTCCATCCGTACTGGCCGATATCACAATCACCGGTATATTGCGGGTGCTGTCCTCTGCCTTAAGGCGTTTCACCACCTGATCACCGGATAGCACAGGCATCCACAAATCTACCATCAGCAAATCCGGACGTTCTTTTTTTACCAGTTGCAGTACATTCAAACTATTGGGTTCCGCAATTACGTTATAGCCGCTATCTTCCAATACAAAGGTCAACATATCCAATATGCCTTCGTCATCGTCACAAACTATGATTTTTTTATTGGTCATTGTTCAGCCCTTTCATTCAATGGCAGGGTAAAATTAAATGTCGATCCTTTTCCTTCTTCACTGTTTACCCACAGGCTGCCACCGTGATTTTTAATAATCTGATCGCATACATACAAACCAATTCCCATTCCCGGAAAGCGTTGCTGTATTTCGCCCACCCGGTAAAAACGGTCGAAAATTTTCTTTTGATCTTCGCTGTTGATCCCCATTCCACGGTCGGTGATGGAAACTTTAAGGTAATCGCTCACTACAGACAGGTACACCAGCACATCATTTGCATTGGGCGAATACTTAATAGCGTTGGATAGTAAATTACTGATGACTTGCACAATATGCGATTCATCAGCTTTGATGTGCATACCGGTTTTACCCTGTACGGTAATTCGGTGGGTTTGCGTACCGGCCTGTATACCATCTACGGTTTCATGCAATACGCGATCAAAATCAAAAAGCTCTTTGTGCAGGGTAATATTGCCACTTTGTATCCGGGTCACATCCAGCAATTCGGATATCAAATCATTTAAGCGATCTACATGCTTGCCGGTTTTGGCCACAATATCTTTAAACTTATCGTTGGCATCACCCGGCATAAAGCGGCTCATCATTTGTATATAACCCTTTACCGTAGTAAGCGGTGTTTTCAGCTCGTGGCTGGCTATAGACAGAAAATCATCCTTACGGCGTTCAATTTCCCTGCGGTCGGTAATGTCTTCAATGGCAATTAATATCCGGTCTTTAAAGGATCCTTCCAACTCAACCCTGAACGCGTTTACCAGCATCAGTTTGTGTCCGATGTGAGGGAAATTATAATCCACCTCAAAATCAAGCACCGGATTACTGGTGGGCAGCACCTTTTCCAGCAACTCACGCAGTTTAGGTATACTCCATTGCCCGTTGCCCAGGTCAAATAACTGCTTACCTTCCGAGTCTTCCCTGGTTACTTTAAAAGTTTTTAAAAAGTGCTGGTTTACACTCAAAACGCATAGTTTAGGGTCCAGCACAATCAGGCTTTCTCTTACTGTCTGCACAATGCTGGACAAGTATTCTTCATTCTCGCGCAATGTACGGGTACGTTCTTCAATCTTTTTTTCCAGCTGAGATTGTTGCATCCGGAGTTCACTTTCTGCCTGCTTACGGCGGCTTACATCATTTTGTACACCAATAAAATAATTAACCTTTCCATTTGAATCTTTTACAGGCGACAGATATAGCTCGTTGTGAAATAATGCACCGTTCTTTTTATAGTTCCTTAATTCAACCACTAAATCTTGTCCGTTAGCCACGGCGTCGCGTATCATAAAGCGCTCCTTTTGCTGGCGGTCATCGCCCTGCAAAAAGCGGCAGTTATGCCCGATGATTTCTTTCCGGTTGTAACCGGTCATACGTTCAAAAGCCGCATTACAATAAATAATCGGGTTATCAGGCAGATTATTATCCGTAATGATAATTCCGGTAATACTGGCATTGAGCGCCTGTACAAGCAGCTGAAAATCCTTATCTATGGAGTCCTGAGAGAAAAGAAACTCTCCATTATTAGAAATGCTCAAGTGTAAAATTTATTAAATATTCCCCAAATTAATTGCAAATCATTAATAGTTAGCTGCCTCAATAACGGCATACAGGTGCAAAGGGCAATGTGTTAATTAAGGGTGTTTTTTTAACGCTAATAAAGGATTCTGGTTTTTAATAAAACAATTTTCTTCTCCTTATTTTGATAAAACACCTATATCGTTCAGTTATTATCGCTAAAGCCTAATGATGATACTTGTTTTCCCACTCCAGTAATTCTATCCGGTTATTAAACGGGTCGATAAACGAGAAACGGCGCTGGCCGGGTACCTGCAATTCTTCAATGATTTGAATGCCGTTCAACGCTAAGTGTTGCCGGGCAGCGGCCAGATCTTCTACTTCAAAAGCCGGATGGCGGTTGCTCAGGCCTGCCTGGTTATCGGCGCCCAAATGCAGCTGCACATTGGCCAGCTGGAACCACACGCCCTGGCTGCCACTAAATTCCGCCGGGCGGTCAATTTGCCGGAGACCCATTATTTCGGTATAAAAACGGCGCGCATCTTCCAGTTGTCCCGGAGGAAAGCACAATTGTACGTGGTCTAAGCGTTTAAATGTAATCATTGTGTGTAAGTGAAAACAAATGTACTTATCTGCAAGTAATTAAGTAAATCATTTACATGTCCTTTAGTTATTACCTGCTTCAAATACCCTCTGTTGCTTTACTTTTTACTCTTGTGTTTTTGTTTGGAGGTATCGGCGCGCTCATTACCAGTATATTCCGGCGCTATTTGCATACAGACCCGCGGCGCTCACACAACGAGGTAGTGGGTAACATCTTTACCACCGTGGGCAGCCTTTACGGCTTATTGCTGGGGTTTGTGGTATTTTTAGTTTGGAACAGTTTTGAAACCGCCCAAACTCACGCTGATACAGAGGGCAGTATTGCCCGCGGCTTATACCGCGATATCAAATATTATCCACATCCCGAAAAAACGGCCGAAGTGCGCCGCACCCTGGTACATTATGCGCAATATGTAGTGGAACAGGAATACCCCCGCATGGAACGCCTGCAACCGCCCAATTACAAAGACCGGGCTGCCTTTAATGACTTATTTGAAGACCTGGAAAAAATACAAGGTCAAGATAACCGGGTGGAAGAAATGTTCAGGCACCTGAATGAGCTGGACACTTATCGCAGTTTACGCCAGCTGGACGGCGACTCCAAAATCCCCCTGACGATATGGATGCCGCTGATTATCGGGGCCTTTATTATTTTGATTTTGGCTACCCTGCTGGATATTGAAAGTCACCGGCTGCATTTAATGGTGAACTCGCTGCTGGGCTGTTTTATCGGGCTCATGTTCTTTATCATTATCGTGATGGACCATCCTTTTACAGGCGCCTATCGCATCGGCCCGGATGAGTACAAGCAAATCATCAACATGGAACTGCATGACCGGTAAAAGGTAACCGGGTATTGATAACTTCTTCTTTTCCGCTATGGGCTTATCGCCTATCTTAGCAGCATGTTAGCCCCACAAGCCCAGCAACACATCGCAGCTTTAACTGCGGAACTTAAACAGCACAATTACAACTACTACGTGCTGGCCCAGCCCACTATTTCTGATTTCGATTTCGACAAAAAGCTGGAAGAGCTGGCCGCTTTGGAAAAGGAATTTCTGCAGTTTGCCGATCCGTCGTCACCTACACAAAAAGTAGGCGGCGAAATCACCAAAGAGTTTCAAACCGTAAAGCACCGCTGGCCTATGCTCTCGTTGGGTAATACCTATAGCGAGGAAGAACTGCACAGTTTTGACCAGCGCATCCGTAAGGCTATCGGCGATAACTTTGAGTACGTTTGTGAGCTGAAGTTTGACGGCTTATCCATGAGCATGACTTACGAACAGGGCAAACTGGCGCGCGCTGTAACCCGGGGCAACGGTGTGGAGGGCGACGATGTAACCACCAACGTGCGCACCATACACAGCGTTCCGAAAAAGCTGGAAAAAGGTACTTACCCTGATTTATTTGAAATACGCGGCGAGGTACTGATGCACCGCAGAGCTTTTGAGCGGCTGAATAACGAACGCTTGGAAAGCGGCGAACTGGCCTACGCCAACCCGCGCAACTTTGCCTCGGGCACCATGAAGTTACAGGATTCGGCAGAGGTAGCACGCCGCCCGCTGGACTGCTTTCTGTACTTCCTATACACCGATAAGCCTTTATTTAAAACGCATTGGGAAAGTTTGCAGGCCGTAAAAAACTGGGGCTTTCATGTAAGCGAGCACACCCGCCTTTGTAAAAGCCTTGAGGAAGTGTTGAACTTCATTAATGAATGGGATACCAAACGTTTTAACCTGAGCTTTGACATTGATGGTATCGTATTAAAAGTAAATAACTACGCGCAGCAAGAAGAACTGGGCTTTACCGCTAAAGTGCCGCGCTGGGCAATTGCCTATAAATACAAGGCCGAACGCGTGGAAACTATCCTGGAAGATGTGGAGTACAATGTAGGCCGCACAGGTGCAGTCACCCCGGTAGCGCACCTGAAACCGGTGCTGCTGGCCGGTACCACCGTAAAGCGGGCTACGCTGCACAACGCCAATGAAATACTGCGCCTGGATTTACACGAGGGCGATTCAGTGTATGTGGAAAAGGGCGGAGAGATCATTCCGAAGATTATCAGTGTTAATTTGGATAAACGCCGGCCGGGTGCGCGGCCGGTTACCTACCGTACTACCTGCCCTGCCTGCGATACCCGGCTCGAACGTAAGGAAGGCGAAGCGGCTTTTTACTGTCCTAATGATGAAGCTTGTCCGCCGCAGATTGTGAGCACGATGCAGCACTTTATAGGCCGCAAGGCGATGGATATTGACGGCCTGGGCGATGAGACGATTGAAACGCTTTATCAGAAAGGCTTTTTAAAGCACATCAGCGATATTTACGAACTGAAGGATCACCAGGCTGATCTGAAACAGATGGACCGCTTTGGCGAGAAATCGATCATGAACATGCTCGATGGTATCGAGAAGTCAAAGCAGATGCCGTTTGAGAAAGTGTTATTTGGCCTGGGCATTCGTTATATTGGTGAGACGGTAGCACGTAAACTGACGGCCCATTTCAAAACCATCGACCGGCTGAAAGCTGCTACGCTGGAAGAACTCACCGCGGTAGACGAAATCGGCGAACGCATAGCGCAAAGCCTGGTGGAGTATTTCAGCGGCGATATTCACTGGCAGGAGATTGAAAAGCTGCGCAGCCAGGGCTTGCAACTGATTACGGAAGAAAAAGAAGTCATACTGGCCAGCGACACCTTTACGGGCAAAACGTTTATCATCTCCGGCACTTTTGAAAAGCACTCACGCGAAGAACTGAAAGAACTGATAGAGCAAAACGGCGGTAAGATACTCAGCAGCATCTCCGCTAAGCTCAATTATCCGGTAGCCGGCGATAATATGGGCCCCTCTAAACTGGAAAAGGCCAACAAGCTCAACATACCGATGATTAGTGAAGATGAGCTGGTGAGTATGCTGCAGCCCTCTTAAATGCGT
>CAXTCH010000028.1:0-15500 GCA_964241945.1 uncultured Mucilaginibacter sp. | reverse complement strand
GTGACCAAATATTCTGTAACACGTTGACCACCCTAAGTAATTTATTTTGATATAAGTAGTTAAATTGCTTATCAGACAATATGATGATCAAAAAAGCACAGAATGATGTGGTTAAGGATTCCGTATTCTCCATCTTAAGCCAATGGCCGAGAGAAAAAATACTATTGTGGCTGGCCTTGCACTTGCTTGGCTGCTACAACAACCAATAGTCACTAGTATCATTTTAGGAGCCAATAAGCTGGAACAGCTGCAGAATAACATAAAGGCATTAGAAATCGAATTTTCTGAATCGGAATTACTAAAAATTGAAACTATTAGTGTCCTAGTGCCTGAATATCTCGGAAATGTGATCGATGCAATGTCTGGAGATCAAATAATCAGGTAGCCTTTAGACCAAAGAATATGCTTTAGTGCCGGGCAAATGATACATTTCAGAAAATTGGTTTAATGAGCGTTGGAAATAACTTGCTTCTAATTTATGGTTGTTTATCCAAAAAAAAATCTAACGCTTTGAGGGGTGAATTAAAATTCAAAGCAGTCTTGCCCATAACCCTTGGAAATCTATAGAAGGGTTGCGGAATTACATGCCCGCCATTCCTTATAGAATATAACTTTATAACGGACTTTCCAGATATTTTCCAAGTTTTAACATTAACAAGCAATGAATCTTTCATTATGCCGATTTCTTCATTAATAACGGTCGATTCGTCATTGGCACTATTTCTCATTGCGAAATATTTTCCTGTATCATTTGCAGATACACACGTACCAATTCGCTTGAAACCGAAAAGTGAGACTTTACCGCCATGGTAGGGGCTAATGGTATCTGCGGTTCCGGCAACGAGCATTATCCGTGGCGTTTTGCCAGACGAATTGCAAAGCAAAGAGTCTAAAGCCGGCATGTTAGCAGCTATAGAACAAGCCGCTGAAAACAGTTGTGGCCGCTCCAGACACATACGAAAAGCCATTTGGCCGCCGTTAGAATAACCGAAAATGTAAACTTTTTCTGGATTGATATCATAATCGTTCGCAGCCTTAGCTACCAAAGACTCCATAAAACTTACATCATCGACATTTTCTTTACTGGCAGGATGGGGAGAGTCTTTACGGCAATCATTCCAATTACCTTTATAACCATCCGGGTAGAGGACAATAAATCCACGTTGGTCGGCTATTACATCCATTTCATAGCTTGTCCATTGCCGCATTTTCTTACCGTTCATCCCTGAACCGTGCAAACAAATTACGAGAGCTGGTTTTTCATTCAGGATTTTCGGTATATATATAAGGTATTGCCGTTTAAATCCATCAATTGATATATAATTTGACTTCGCACTTGCGCTTAAATCCGGCTCAACTGGAACAGCAGAATAAATATAATACCTATATAACGAAAATACTATGACGGTTATTAAAATTGGAATAATGATCAGCATGCTATAACGGTTAAAGGAAAAGCCTTTCTGCAAACGTATAATGATTCTATTATACTTATCCGCGTATTTGCCAAGCTGTAAGCGGTTAAAGTTAAATAGTTGGACACGAAAATTTGTTGAAATACTGCAATTATTCTATTTAAAAAAGTATCGCCCAAACAAATTCTTATATTAGTTGTCGTAACTACTAAATTATAGTTATGTCAAATCCAACAAAACTCAGTTTCGTTTCACTCCAGGTGAGCGACCTCGAAGTATCCGGTAGATTCTATACAGAAATTTTACGCTTTAAGCCGGTCTTAAAATCGCCACCCGATGCTATCGTATTCGAGCAAAAAAGCGGGGCCGCTTTTGCTATCCGGAAACCGATGATCGAACTTTCAAAAGCAAACTTACTTGGCTGGGGTGTAGCCGTATGGTTTGGCGTAGGAAACCTCGATAAATTCCTAAAAGAAAACAGGGAAAAGATTACATTGGTCAAGAATATCCATCCAACGCCGTTCGGGAGAATTCTGGTCATATTGGATCCTGATGGGTATGCTGTTACATTACAGGAAACAGGGGAAGAGTAATGGAGATAAAGTTTTGGGTAGTGGTCACCTCACGTGATCATGCCCTTGATGGTGCTACGGGTGGGGTCGTACAGGTTAACCATGGGAAAAATGGTCCGTTACGGCGAATGTCCGCCGGGGATAAGGTTTTGTTTTACGCCGGGAAAGAGGTCTATGGACAGGCAAAATTATGTCAACGTTTTGTTGCACTTGCAATTTTAACTGATGATGCCATTTCTCAATATGAAATGTCCGCAAATTTCAAACCCTACCGGCGTAAAGCGGCATACCGGAAAATTAAAGAAGTCGGGATAAGGCCGTTGATTAACCGTCTTGATTTTATAAAGAGCAAGGAAAAGTGGGGCTATATTTTCAAAACCGGTTTTTTTGAGATCACTAAGCATGATTTTGATCTGATCGAGTCACATATGCAGGAACAATAATGGACAAACCAAATCAAATATTCTCTTATGTTAAGCCGGAGGAAAACAGCGGTTACCTGCTTTGGCAGGTCACCATGCAATGGCAGTTAAGCATGAACAGGGCGCTTGGAAAGATGGAGCTTACGCTGACTCAATTTTCGTTAATGGCCGGCCTTTATTGGTTAAGTGAAAAAAAACAAACAGTTACCCAGCAGCAACTGGCGGATTATGCCAATACCGATAAGATGATGACCTCCAAAGTATTAGCCGTGTTGGAAAAAAAGCAGATTATTGAAAGAATAAAAGATCCCGGCGACAGTCGTGCAAAGCAGTTAAAGATTACACATAAAGGCACAGATGAATTAAGGGAAGCTTATAATATTGTTCAACAAGTGGACGATCTGTTCTTTAAAAATGTGATGAAAGACAAAGTCATATTCGATGATTTATTAATAAGATTGATAAAGTAATGGTCAAATACGGGAAGTGATAGTCTGCTTATCAACCACTATCTGCATTCTGGGGGCTGAATTATGGCAATCTGAAATTTATAAAATTGACCGAGCTATGTGGTAATACGATTGAGCGATTTAAATTTTACCGGTGTTAACCCCATTTCTTTACGAAAGAGCCGGATAAAATAGGAATGATCATGATAACCCAACTTGTAAGCAATTTCTTTCACATCTGAGTCGCTATACATTAATAACCGCTTAGCCTGAGTGAATACTTCTTGCTGAATCCAATAGCTTACAGTAGACCCTGTATCCTTTTTTATCGCTTCATTCAGATAACCTGTTGATACATTAAGCCATGAAGCGTACACGGATGGTTTTTTTATATCCCTGATGTGTACCACAAGCAGTGCCTTAAATTTTCTCGCCAGTTGGGTTGAACGAGTGTTTTTGACCTCGCTACTTTCTATGCAATTGTAAGTACTGGCTGCCATTCCAAGAAATGACTGTACGAGTGTACGAATGATCAGCAAATAAAATTTGTCACCTTGCCTGTGAACTGATTCGGTATGCAACAGGCTAAGTAGATTGCTGTACTGATTTATCTCATGGTCTGAAAGTTTACAAGGCATCTGCAACACAAACCGGTTATCAAAAACTTCTTTCAGATCCGGAGGAATTAAGGAAGTATCTATTGCGATGAACCAACCTACGGCATCGCCGGCTCTGATCCGGGTATGGACTTGAGTGGGCAGTATATAATAAAGATGCCCGGCTTTGATCGTAATATCATGTAAATCCACTGTTAATATCCCCGACCCGCTTGTCAAAAGGAAGAAAATATAATGATCGTCCCTATGAGGAATTGAATAATAGCCGTTAGGTCGAAGTTTGTAATTGGCTTTAAAAGGTTTGATTTGTAAACCAGTGCCTGTCTTTCTTTGCAACTGATCCACCGAAATTTCCTTCATCAGTACAATTATTTTATACTTTCAAATTAAGTAATTTATCTGCATTTTCATGAACTATTTTTGCCAGTTGATCTTCAGGTAGCTGCGTTGCATTCAGAAAATCAATACCCATTTGGTTAGTACTGAACGGGTAATCAACTGAAAACATGATATTATCTATGCCAAACGTGTCCAAAGCAATTTGCAAGGGCGGCTGTGTGAAAAAACCACTGGTTGTTATATGTACCTGTTGACGAAAAGTATCTATAAGGCTGCGCTGGTTTGCGCCACCGCTGCCCGGCTTAAACGCTCTTTCAGATCGTGCCATCATCATCGGCAGCATTTCGCCCATATGTCCGATTATTAATTTCAAGTTAGGATACTGATCAAATATCCCCGAAAAAAGAAGGCGTAAAACATGTAGTGCCGTTTCCGAGTGCCAGCCCCATCCATAGCAAGCTAACGCTTCTGACATGCCGGTGAAATTGGTCAGGCCGCTGTAATAAGTATCAGCTACACTTTTAGGAGGCAATCCCGGATGTAAATAAATGGGCACGCCCAATCTGTTGGCGCGTTCTAAAATCGGGGCAAATTCCGGATGATCTAAAAATTTGTCCTGGGTAAGCCCACGAATCATTGCGCCGCAAAAATGGTATCGGGTTACTGCGCGCTCCAGTTCATCGGCTGCAGCAAGTGGCGCTGTCATCGGCAAGTGGGCAAACGCTGTAAACCGGCTTTCAAATCCTGCAATACGTTCGGCTATCAGGTCATTGTACTGCATGGCAAAAGCCGGCCCTTGATCTGGGCTTAACAAATTGGCACCGGAACTATCGACTGATAAAACTTGCAAGGTGATGCCAGTTGCATCCATCGAATTTAATCGTTCACCGGTAATATCGGCCAACTTAGGCAAAAGCTGTTGCATTCTTTCTGACTGACCGAACCCATTTGTAGCTTCTTTTGGAATCCGTTCTACCATTTCGGGAAACGAAATATGTTCCTCAATCGTTACTATCCGCATGATAATTGCTTTAAAACTGGTTGTTTGACTATACGGTACAAGAAATTAATAAGATGTATTACCATGGCGCCTCGCCTCCGTCCTTAAAAAATTTTCCGGTGATTCCCGATTCGGATTGGGTTGCCAGTTTAACAATGGGATGCGCACCCTGCTCGGGAGTTTTCTTTCCCTGAAAATCATTTAATGCGGTTGCGGTGAAACCAGGAGTAACACTGTTAACACTAATTCCTGATTCACGAAGTTCATTCGCTAACATCAACGTCAGCGAATTGATTGCTGTTTTTGAGGTGCCGTATACATGAAAATTGCTTCGGCTGGAGTTTTCTTCAGGATCAGCAAGTAAAGATAGTGAACCAACTTCACTCGAAACGTTGATTATCGACGGATGCGCAGAACTTTTGAGCAGTGGAATAAATTGCTGAATTGTTTGTAAAGTTCCAAAGACATTGGTATTAAATATTTTACGTAAATTGTCTACGTTACAGGTAGATACATGCGGCTCGTCACCGGCAACTCCTGCATTATTTATTAAAATATCCAGGTGACTGATTTTGGCTTCCAATTCGTGTTTTGCCCGTCTTACCGAATTAATGTCAGCAATATCTACTACAAGGTACGCTATATTGGTTAAACCTAAATCGTTTATTTTCTTGACCGCTTCCTGTGCTCGGATTTCATCTCTGCATCCCAAATACACAAAATAATTAAGCTGAGCCAACTGTCTGGCAGTCTCGAAGCCAATTCCCTGATTTGCTCCGGTGATTAATACTATTTTCATTTGATTTTTCGTAACAATAAATTCCTTGTTAGTATGCAAATAACATGGTAAAATCCCATGGTTAAATGATCTAATGATGGTTATTGCAGGACGAATCATGGTTATTGCTGCCAAATCTCACAATAGGGCGACCTATATGTAACACAAACCTGGCTTTTGCCTGGTGAAGTGTATAAGATTTGGTCAATGAAAGCTTTGCTATCCAGTCATATTAGAATGGATGCAATGCGTGATTAGCTGGTCATCTTCAATATGCATTGATTACTATGCAGCAGAATGACACAATAAGCTAGACAAAGTAGCAGGATAAGTCCGTTGAAAAATTAATTAGCGTGGCCAGCCAGATCTTTTACAATAGTTATAGTTTTTGATACTTTTAAGCCGAAATTACCCGGCAATAATTGGCTGATTTGATAGATCCTGGTTCAACCTGAAGTTCAATCTGTGTTTTGTACCCCAATCGTGTAAACTGGTGCATATGGAAATCAATTCCCTTCCGATGTCAGTTAGGTCATATTCAACCCGCGGCGGGATTTCAGGATAAACCGTACGAACTACAAGGCCATCAGCTTCCATCTCACGTAATTGAAGGGTCAGCATCCGCTCTGTGATGTTGGTTACTTTTCTTTTGATCTCGCTATACCTCAGCTTGCCTCCGTCCAGTTGAACCAGAATAAGCAGCTTCCACCTGCCGCCCGTTACATCGAGCGCATAAGTTAAATTGCAACTGGTTAGCATTCGTCGATTTATGCTATTGGTAGAGTTTTCTTTGATTTTCAACATAACGGACATTTTTGTATGTACCATACAATTGGAAACATACCTACAAAATTAAATATTAATCTTTTACTCTTGCAGTGTATTTAAAAAAAACTCAATGAACGATAATTCATCAAAAGCAGCAGGTGTTGTCAGATTTACAACCACCGGCACCCCCGAAGTTCTAAAAATAGACCAGATTGAAGTGCCGTTTCCCGGACCAAACGAAGTCAGGTTGCAGGTTAAAGCGTTTAGTTTGAACAGGGCCGATACGATGTTCAGGCAGGGATACTATATAGAAACGCCCAAATTTCCGTCAACGCTAGGCTATGATGCCGCCGGGGTTATCGATGCCATGGGGTCAGATGTAACCGGTTTTCATGTGGGTGATAAGGTAAGCGTACTGCCATTATTTTCACTTAACGATTACGGAACCTATGGCGAGTACATTTTAGTGCCCTCCTATACGCTGCAAAAATATCCGGAAAAACTTTCTTTTGAAGAGGCAGCAACTATTTGGACGAGCTATTTATCTGTTTATGGGCTGCTCATAAATTTGGCGAAGATTCAGCCCGGACAATATGTTTTAATAAATGCAGCGTCCAGCAGCGCCGGGGTGGCTGCAATTCAGCTAACAAAACTTGCCGGAGGTGTACCGGTAGCAGTGACCAGTTCCGGCGCTAAAAAAGAGGGGTTGCTGAAAGTCGGTGTTACGAATGTAATTGTTAGTACAGCCGAAGATATTCAGGCTGAAGTGTTCAGGATCACCGGCGGTAAAGGGGCTGATATTATCATCGACCCGGTAGGCGGACCGACGTTTCCGATACTGGTGTCTTCTGTAGCTGAAGGCGGGCAGATTTTTGTGTATGGTGCGCTAAGCCAGGAACCCACCCCTTTCCCGCTATTAGACGTTTTATTTAAAAGACCAGTAATCCGGGGCTATTCGGCTACCGATGTTTTAGGTAATCTCACTATATTAAAATCCGCTATAACTTATATAATTGAAGGCATTGAAGATGGAAAGCTTGACATGGTCATATCTAAAGTATTCCCGTTTTCAGCAGTTGTTGAAGCAACCAAATACATGGAATCAAATTCGCACTTAGGTAAAATAGTGGTGACGGTATAAAGTCGGATCAGCAATTTTAACACTATGCGTAAAGTTAAGTACCCGTTAAATAACTACGGGTACTTAATTGAATTGAATATTCGGCTAAGTATTAATGACCGCTTTGATTAAGGGTCAATAGTACATTTTTTTAGCATATACATTATGCGGTAATTGACATCAATCAGCCTGCAAGTGTGAAAAACGTTTACTCAACTTAGAAATTCCAAATCTTCCTCTGTAAGCACAACATCGGCAGCTTCTA
Source organism: uncultured Mucilaginibacter sp. (assembly GCA_964241945.1). Classification (GTDB taxonomy): domain Bacteria; phylum Bacteroidota; class Bacteroidia; order Sphingobacteriales; family Sphingobacteriaceae; genus Mucilaginibacter. Next base: position 7,755 of record CAXTCH010000028.1, on the reverse strand, counting down.
TATTTTCTTCCAGATGACTTATGGAAGTAGTGCCGGGAATAGGTAATATCCATTGCGACCGGTGAAGAAGCCATGCAATGTTCAACTGCGCTGCTGTTACGCCTTTAGCATTGGCTAATTCAGCCATCTTGTTCTGCGCTGCCGGCAAAGACGTTTGCAACGAAAGAAAAGGTATGAAAGGAATTTGATTTTCTTCACATAACGGCAGTAACTCTCCACCCTGGAAGCCGTAGGAACATTCTGGATCTGTAACCTGCTGCATATAGCTAAACATGTTTTCTACCGTAGCTATATTGCCAATCTTCAAAGCCGTGTTGAATTGGCTGACATTTGCATTGCTTAAACCCAAATGCAGAATTTTGCCTTCATGCTGCATGTCTAGCATAGTCTGTAGCCCGTCTTGATAACTTTCAGGGCTATTAACTGCCATCGCATAATGCACTAACGGTAGCTGTTCTAATTTTAATTCTTTAAGGTTGTTTTCAATACTTATCCTCAACTCTGCGGGTTTGCCAAAGGGTTGCCAGCTTTTATCTGTTCCGCGTTTAGCGCCTACTTTGGTAGCAATGACCAGGCCTGCCAGATAAGGGTACAATGCATCTGTCAGGAGTCTGTTTGTTACTCCCGGGCCGTAAAAGTCGGCGGTGTCAAAAAAGTTCACACCTAATTTGACGGCCTTTCTAAGAAGCGCGATAGCGCCGTTACGATCCTTTGGCTCGCCGTAAAAATCTTCACCGGTGAGGCGCATAGTGCCGTAACCCGGTTTATTTACGGTTAAAGGGCTTGCAGTGCCAGCCCCAATGGTAATCATATTATTGTTCATCTTAATTAAATAAATATTTATCAAGCCGCCAATACAATGGCTTATTCTTCAATACCCTTTTGTAAAGATTTACGGTATAACGATGGTGTCATTCCTTTGAAGCGTTTAAAAAACTTAGAAAAGTTAGAGACATCATAATCCATTTTATGGGCTATGTTCTTAATAGATAACGCTGGGTCGGCTAACAGCTTTATTACTTCCTGTAATATCCGCTGCTCATAAAAATAGCAGGCGTGGTTGCCCGCTTCCAGTTTGATCACTTTGCTTAGATGACCGGGATGCAAGCAAAGAATTTCTGCAAGTTCTTTGATGCCGTACATTTTCTTGACACGTCCGGCAACAAAGTCATCCATATGGCTGTCTAAAACCTGCCTGAACTTGGCAAGTATTTCCGCTTTGCGGGAGATGTAATCATCAGGTAACCCAGGCATATCTTTATTGTTATTGCAAAGGTAGTGAAGAGGTTATTGAAAAAATGGTGAGGAGTCGAGTTGTTTGCCGGTTGACTTGACGATAATTGTTAAACACTTTGCATAGGAATCTTTACAATATTCCAAAAACGGTTTTGCCCGTTATTTTGCTATTAATTTATTAGTTTGCCTCACAACGTTGACGACAACACTTATGCAAATGAAAAAGAAATTGTGAATTTGATTCATAACTGTTTAGTAGTCTGACTGCCCGGAAACGGGATCGAACCGGTCAATTGATCATGGATGAAATCTGTATACTTTCTGCCACGCGGTTCGAGTTTAATCTTATTTGGGCGACCGTACGCGGCATGAAGGTATTTTCACTCTCATGCCTCTTTTTTTGCTATAAAATCTGCATGTAAACCATAAATAAGGCTGATTACCAAATTAGGCCTTGTGGTTCGATAAGCGTTTCTGTCAAACTTCAGACTTTCGGGTTATATCAAACCACTAATGCTCCGTTTGGTCGAGACATTGCCTGTTTGATACTTGATGTCCAAGTGAGTGATGTTGTACATAGCTTCGGTCAGGGTAGCCTTCCTATCGATCGTATCATTGCTCAGGTTCTTTCTGAAACCGAGCGAAAAGTAATCTTGAACTGTTTTGTTAAATTGAACAGGAATTGCAGCATTCTATTGACTGACACAGTAGATGTTGATGATTTCCAATATAGAACTGCTGCTCAACTAATGCATTCGCTTATATGACCGTCAGTTCATCGCTTGCGAAGTGGTCAATAAAGGTACGCCGGAACGCTTTGAAGAGTTGCTCAATAATTATTTTTTGTTAGATCAATCCTAACAACAAAGGTGGCTAGAGCATCATAATGAATCATGGTTTAAAATGGAAATGAACTTTTTAAGCAAGTAAATTGGACTTTTTAGGAAACCTATATCATATTGGGCCTTGTACCTTTGCTTCAAAATACTGGTATAAATGGAAAATTCAGTAAGGGTACTGGTTACCGGCGGCTCTGGTTTTGTGAGCCTGCGTTGTATTTTTAATTTGTTGCAGCAGGGCTATGAGGTAAGAGCCACACTGCGTTCCCTGAATAAAAAGGGTGAGGTAATAGAAGCTCTTAAAACTGGCGGATTAACCTCTTTTGACCGGCTCAGTTTTGCAGAGGCCTCGCTAACAGAGGACAAGAACTGGCCGGAAGCCATGCAGGGCTGTACCTATGTACTCAGTGTCGCTTCGCCGGTCTTTCATGGTGATTTGGGGAATGAAGAGGAAGCTATGCGCCCTACCGTTGAAGGAACCGTACGGGTGCTGCAAGCCGCCCGTGATGCCGGGGTAAAACGTGTGGTCATGACTGCCAATTTTGGCGCCGTAGGCTTCAGCAACAAAGATACCCACCGTGTTACCACAGAGAAGGATTGGACCCGGCCCGATGAGAAAGGCTTGTCGGCCTACGAAAAATCAAAGCTCCTGGCCGAGCTGGCCGCCTGGAGATTTATCAAGGAGGAAGGCAGGGGCTTGGAACTGACTACCGTTAATGCCGTAGCTATTCTGGGCCCTTCTTTAGGGCCCCATATATCTGGTAGTTTTGGCCTTCTGCAGCACCTGCTGGACGGCTCCATGAAAGCAATACCGCCCATTCCTTTAAATGTGGTTGACGTGCGTGATGTGGCAGACCTGCATCTGCGGGCCATGACCCATCCTGAGGCGGGCGGCGAGCGTTTTATTGCAGCCGCCGACGGGCAGATGACCATGCCCGAGATTGCCCGGTTATTAAAGGAACAGATGCCCGAGGTGAGCCGGCTGGTTCCGGCAAAAACGGTCCCTAGCTGGGTTATCAGAGTAGCGGCTTTGTTTAACAAACAGGCCCAAACCGGTGCGCTGCTTATGCACATCAGCCATCAGGTAAGCAATCAAAAGGCAAAGCAGCTACTAGGCTGGTCTCCGGTTGCTACCCAGGAACAAGCTATTCTGGCGGCAGCACAAAGTATAGCTGAATACGGAACTATAAAGCAAAAAAGCAGTTAGTAGAACTATCCCGGCAATCAGATTCCTTACCGGGTTGTAATATCGAATCAGTTATGGCCTCAATCCAGTTACCAGAGCAGTTTATTCCCGATCATGTATTTGTACATCTCTTGGAAGGTCACTTGCATTGCTATGATGGAAACCGGAGCCGTGTACTTGCACCGGGGGCTTCCTGTCTTTTCCGTAAAAATCAGCTGATCAAATATCAGAAATTCAAAAATAGTGGTGAGCCAAAGTTCATCAGGATATGCTTTGAGGAGGATGTTTTAAAGCAGTTTCGGGAGACACATCACATCAAGGCTGCGAAGTTTATACTGCCGGACGCCTTTATACCTATTAAAGCCAGTCCGCTGTTAACTGATTTCATCCGCTCTTTATACCTAATCTACCACCGGGGAGAGATCGATGAGCCTTTCAACAGCCTAAAGCAGGAAGAGCTGCTCCTCATCCTACTGCAAGGTCAGCCAGAAATTGCGGGGATCTTCTTTGATTTCAGTAAGCCCGGCAAAATAGGGCTTGAAGAGTTTATGAACCGCAACTACCAGTTCAACATTTGCTTGGAGCAGTTCGCCTACCTTACGGGCCGCAGCTTATCTGCCTTTAAACGTGATTTTAAGGCAATTTTTAACCAGACACCCGGCCGATGGTTAATACAAAAGCGTTTGGAAGAAGCCTATGGCCTGATTGCCGTAGCAGGTAAAAAACCGGTTGAGATCTACCTCAATTTAGGTTTTGAAACCCTGGCCCATTTTTCACACGCCTTTAAAGAACGATTTGGCATCACCGCCACCGAACTAGGCAACCCAAAAAGGCACGGCTGATAACTTGCAAACTACGCTTATTTGTAACAAACCTCAGCTGATAATAACCGTTTGCAACCTTACTTTATGATCTGTTGCCTATTTTGAAGTTACTCTAAATAACATTGTATAGCAACCGCCTTACCCAGTTGTTATCTCCCTGAAACCTGTTTACAGCCACCTTGCGTTAGTGATAACCGTCGTGATAAACCGCTCCCAGACCATTAGCTGTTAGGTAAAACTAAACTCGCCTGCGTTTCTACTGCGGATGGCTTCTTCTGTTTTAGGGAAGAACACATCCAAACTGAAGTTCACGGCATCTGCCTGCACCTGCTCGATAAAAGGGCGGAAGCTGCAGTTGTACTCCTCAAAAGCGGCTTCAATGTTATCCGGATGCTGCTCAAAAGCTTCCGCCAGCGCTGCCGCCCCGTCAATGGCTATCGAGCTGCCCCGGCCGGCTGCCGGTGAGGGGCAGTAGCCGGCATCGCCTACCAGCGCCACGCGGCCTTGGCTCCAGGAGGGCATGTGCATCTGGCAAATCTTGTCAAAGTAAAAGGTAGAGGACTGCCGGACCTCTTCCAGCAGCTCCGGCGTTCGCGAGCCGGTGTCCTTAAAGGCGTTCAGCATCATTTCCCGCTGCTGCTGCTCGTTGCGGTAATCGTAGGGTATTTCCTGCTCCGAGTAGAAGGCCAAGCAGATGTCGGTCTTACCGTTATAAGCATTGAGCATCACCGTTCGGCCCGGCTCGCTGTAGAGCTGATTAGAGGTCATCTCATAAATGGAAGAATGATTTTAGCAGGATCATGGAGCAGGCAAGCAGCACAAAAGCTTTGAAGTTTTCATGGTGATATTCATAGCGTGTTACCGTTCTGCGGTAATTAAACAGCCAGGCGAAGAGGCGCTCTACTTTCCAGCGTTTGGTATACCTTCGGAGTTTTCTGCTATCCTGTGTCCTTGGCCTTTTTCGGCCAGAGCGGTGAGGTGCGATTAGTTCAGTACCTTGTTCCATGAGCACGTCATCCAACTTATCGGAATCATAAGCTTTGTCACCGATAAGCCGCTCGGGAAGTGGAACAAGGAAGCGATCTTCCAGCGTTTTCTCCACCAAGGTTACCTCATGAGGAGAGGCGCTGTGGACTGAGATAGATAGAATAACACCTGTAGCGTCAATGATTGCCATGACCTTGGTGCCTTTGCCCTTCTTAGTCTTTCCCACAAGTAAGCCCCTTTTTTTGCCATATAGAAGGTTTCATCTATAAAGCATTCGCTCAGGTCTACACCACCACGCTCGTAAAGGTCAGTAGCTAAAGCTTCAATAATAATTGTAAACACACCTGATTTGACCCAACGCTGAAACCTTCTATGGCAGGTTTGATAAGGCGGGTAGCGTTCCGGCAGGTCTTTCCAGGGTGCGCCAGTTCGTAATATCCACAACACGCCTTCTAACACTTCACGTTTATCACGCCACGGCCTGCCTTTCCCATCTGTACGCCTGGCACCATCCGGTACCAAATCTTTAATCTTCTCCCACTGCTTATCACTTAGTTCACTCACACAACAAATCTACCACTTTGCCATTTATGAGATACGCTCTAATTGCCCGGTCCAAGGCCGTCGCTGTTCCAGCCGGCGTGAAGCACAAAAAAATAGTTTTACAGTTTTTTGCATTCCAGCGGCGATTAAACAGACATCATAATCCATTTTATGGGCTATGTTCTTAATAGATAACGCTGGGTCGGCTAACAGCTTTATTACTTCCTGTAATATCCGCTGCTCATAAAAATAGCAGGCGTGGTTGCCCGCTTCCAGTTTGATCACTTTGCTTAGATGACCGGGATGCAAGCAAAGAATTTCTGCAAGTTCTTTGATACCATACATTTTATTTATGCGGCCGGCAATAAAATCATCCATATGGCTGTCTAAAACCTGCCTGAACTTGGTAAGTATTTCCGCTTTGCGGGAAATATAATCATCAGGTAGCTTAACCATCACTTTTTTTAATTTTAATTCAAAGCTAACAAAGAGAACCTATAATAAATGGTGAAGAGTCAAGTTGTTTTATAATCTATGACTAATCTATTATTTACTCGACAAATCAATTGGCGTAAGGCTAAGTGAAAAGCATTATCCAAATCCACGTTTGGTTTAGCCGAAACCGATATGACCCGATCAGTAACGTCGAGCATCAGCAAAGCCGAGCGTTGAGAGATGAAACAAATGCAAAGCCAAACCGTACAATACCTGACAGATCAGGTGCATCTTTCTCCGCATTATTTAAGTGATATGCTGCGTTCCATTACCGGGCTCAATGCGCAGCAGCACATCCACCTGAAATTTTTTGATAAAGCGAAAGAAAAGTGATAGTCAACAAACTTGTCGATAAGCGAAGTTGCTTACCAATTAGGCTTTGAGCATCTGCAATCCTTCAGCACTTTGTTTAAAACAAAGACCCTACTAACGCCAATGGAATCCAGGCAGTCTTTTAATTAAATGCTTAAGTCGAACGCATACCAGATAATAAATTACTTTTCTAATTGTTATACAGCATCCGGATGATGAAGCGAAGCAGACTTTCTCCAAACAAATTAATAAATAGTGATGCCCAATTCTTTATAAACAAGAAGCCGTTCGTCGTCCGGCCCGATATCGGTTACAATAACGTCGATTTCGGTTACAGGGCAGATGTAATAAGATTCGGCGGTATTTAATTTATCTATGGTGGAAAGCGCAATGGTTCGCCCGGCCATTTCCATCATGGTGCGCTTAACCTGTGCTTCATCATGATTTACGGTGGTAAGCCCCATATTGGGGTGAATGCTGCAAACACTCATAAGGCAAAGGTCGGCCCGGAAGTTTTTAAAAGTCTGGATGGTTTCGTAGCCAACGGCGGTAAATGCGGTTTTGCAAAGGCGCCCCCCCGCAAATATTACTTCGGCACTTGGATGATCTTCCAGCACGCTTACCACAGGGAAACTATGTGTAACAACCGTAACTTTCATATCAGCGGGGATCAGCTCGGCAAGGGCCTGTATAGATGTACCGCCATCCAAAAAAATAAGCTGCCCTTCTTGTATAAATTGCAACGCCTTGGAGGCCACTATCCGCTTTTGGGCCATATCGTGCATTTCGCGTGCACGATAATGGTGCGGTATAGGTGAATGTGCCACCGCGCCACCGCGCACAGCTTTTAGCAAACCCTTGTCAGACAATATTTTAATATCACGCCTGATGGTGTCTTCACTTACGTTAAGCGATGTGCTTAAATCGGACAGCGATACCGTGTGTGCCTGCGAAACGTGCTTCAGTATTTGTTCTAAGCGTGCGTCCTTAATCATAACTTTATAAAATGTTGCAAACATAATGCAAAAATTTGCAGTATATTGCAAAAATTGATTTTATTTGTATAAAATTATTGCAAAAATGAGAAGATCGATAGCAATTGACATGGATGGGGTAATGGCCGATACAGAACCCCATTTTTTGGATTATTACGAACAGGAAACCGGCGTAAGGCTGACTCGACAGGATATCGCCGGCAGAAGCGAACACGATGCTTTTAATGGCATTGGCCATAAAATGGCAAATAAGCCCGGTTTTTTTAGAACATTGCCCTTAATGGATGGCGCTGTAGAAGCGGTTAAATCGTTAATGGAAGATTTTGATGTTTACATTG
>CAXTCH010000027.1:0-15517 GCA_964241945.1 uncultured Mucilaginibacter sp. | reverse complement strand
GTGCAATATTGATCAGTATTTCTTTCGATTGCTCCCGTGTGAATGTTTTATGCCCGAATAAATGATTAAGTATCGCTTTCATCTAAACTTTTTGTGAACCTCCTTTTACCGGAGGTTTATAAAAAAAGGGTTGCCTTTTTAAGACAACCCTTTAACAAATATTTTTATGAATTAACTACAGGATTGCCTTACGAATTATTCGTTAAGCCACCAACCGTTGTTAATTACCTGTGCGTTCATTTTATTATGAGACAAATATGAATATAGTTTTCACTAAATGCAACTCTTTCCTGTTATTTTTACAACATCTATCACAGTAAAACTGCATGTCAATAAGTAAAAGAACGGTTAAGGCCGAGGATGACTTGGGATTTGGCAACCAGGCCATCACCCAACGCATTATCAATCGCGATGGCTCCATTAACGTAAAACGGAGGGGGCAATCTGTTTTAAATACGGTAGACAGCTTTCATCAGATGATTTCTATGAGCTGGAGAAGGTTTTGGGTGATTGTGCTGAGCGGCTATTTATTTACCAATATTGTATTTGCTTTTGTGTACATGAACCTTGGCCCGGGCAACCTGGATGGTGCCGATGGTCATACGCCGGTCGATCGCTTTTTGGATGCTTTATTCTTTTCGGCGCAAACCATTAGTACCGTAGGGTATGGGCATATCAGTCCTAAAGGCATACCCACTAACTCTGTTGCGGCTTTAGAGTCAATGATGGGTTTACTCGCTTTTGCACTGGCAACAGGTTTGTTATACGGGCGCTTTTCAAGGCCGTCGGCAAAAATTTTGTACAGTGATAATATACTGGTAGCACCTTACCGCAATGATGCCAACGGCCTCATGTTCCGGCTGGCTAACCAACGGCGCAACTTGCTGATTGATGTGGTGGTAGAAGTTATTCTTTCCTACAACGAGATTACCGACGGCAAAACCGTACGTAAATTTTTACCACTGTCTTTAGAACGCAGCAGCGTTCAACTACTTACCTTAAGCTGGACCGTAGTACATCCACTGGATGAAAACAGCCCGCTAAAGAATATGAATTTTGACGATTTGAAGGAAAGCCAGGCAACCTTTAACGTAATTGTTAAGGCGTTTGACGATACTTTTTCACAAACGGTGCAGTCGCGCACTTCTTATCAGTATCATGAACTGATTTGGGGCGGTAAGTTCTCTCCTACCTTTTATCCCGGTGAGGATGGACAAGTGATTTTAGATTTAAGTAAAATCAGCGCTTTCAAACCGGCCGAATTAGTGATGATTCCTGACTGATTTCATATTTAAAAAACCTGCAGGTAGTGCAAACGGTTACCTTTTAATATAAAATTTAACTAATAAAAATCTGCCATGATACAGGAACCTACTAAATTCTCAGGCGACGAACAGCAGGATAAGCAACCCGGAAGCGAGCAGCAAATGCAGGCAAAGCCGGAATACATAAAACCGGATTACAAAGCCGCAGAGAAACTGAAAGGCAAAGTAGCATTAGTTACCGGTGGCGATAGTGGTATCGGCCGGGCTGTAAGTGTACACTTTGCCCGGGAAGGGGCTGATGTAGCTATTGTATATTTAGATGAAGATCAGGACGCTGAAGAAACTAGGCAATTAGTTGAAGCAGCCGGTCAACGCTGCCTGCTGATACCCGGTGATGTAAAAAGCAGTGCCTTTTGTAAAGAAGCAGTTGACAAAACCATAGCCGAATTCGGAAAATTAAATATCTTAGTTAACAATGCTGCTGTACAGATGCCACAAAAGGAACTGCAGGACGTAAGTGATGAGCAACTGGCCACTACTTTTGAAACCAATATCTTTCCACACTTTTATTTCTCAAAAGCAGCGATAAGCCATTTAAACGAAGGTGATACCATTATCAATACGACCTCTGTAACCGCTTACCGGTCGTCTCCTAATTTGCTGGACTATTCCTCAACCAAGGGGGCAATTTTAGCCTTCAGCCGTTCGCTGGCAACAAATCTGGCGGAGAAAAAGATCCGGGTAAATTGCGTAGCACCCGGCCCTGTGTGGACACCATTGATTGTTTCTACCTTTCCGCCTGAAAAAATTGAAAGCTTCGGGCAGGAAACCCAGATGAAGCGCCCCGGTCAGCCTTCGGAGTTAGGTCCGGCTTATGTGTTCTTAGCATCTGACGATGCTTCATACATTACGGGGCAGGTAATACACGTAAACGGTGGTGAAGTAGTGAATGGATAAATAATAACTTATTGTTATTATGAACGAGAGCAAAGAGTCTGTACGGTTACTAGCAGACTGCACAGATTCTTCGCTTTTACTCAGATTGACAATACATTTATCTTAACAAAGGATCTCTTTCCTTTGAAAACACATTATATACCAGTTTATCAAGCAGCGAGGGCAGCAATTTGCTTAACGTTACGGTAAGCTTTCCCTGACCCGTCATGATCAAGGTACGGGCGCGCTCTTCAATACCCTCTATGATGATTTGAGCCACCTTTTCAGCGCTCATCATCTTTTGCTCGTCGAGTGTACTTTCGCCCTGTTGCTCGGCATTTTTATTTAAAGCGGTATTGCGGATATTGGAAGCTGTAAACCCCGGACAAGCCGTAAGCACATGTACACCAGTTTTTAAATTCTCTACACGTAGCGCATCCAGAAAGCCATTCATGGCGAATTTTGATGCCGAATAACCTGTGCGGCCCGGCAAGCCTTTATAGCCGGCTATGGAGGATACGCCTACTACCGTTCCCTGGCTTTTCAGTAGTTCGGGCATGGCATATTTGGTGCAATATACCGTTCCCCAAAAATTAACATCCATCAGGGTTTTCAGCACCTTTAAATCCAAGTCTTTGAATAGCGCCCGCATGGATATACCTGCGTTGTTAATGAGCACATCCACCTGCCCAAAAGTAAACAGCGTTTGCCGGATTAGATGCGCGCAATCTTCTTCCACGCTTACATCGCACTGTACGGCCAGTGCCTTTACATGGTATTGCTGCTCTAAGGATTGTGTAATTTGGCAGAGGGTTACGTAGTGCCTTGCTGCTAATACTAAGCAGGCACCTTTTTTGGCAGCTTCAACAGCCAAAGCCTTACCGATGCCTGATGAAGCACCGGTTATAATAACAACTTTATCTTTTAAATTCATATGGAGGCCGACACCGGCTTGCCGGTACCTTCAAGGCTCACAGCAGGCATTTTCAATAAATATTTCAGCGCAAAAATAAACATTGCTCCATAATAATTTTTGAAATAACGCAAGCTCAATTTGTTGGGATGGGCATTACTGTAATTTACTACATGCGTTTTGGCGAAGTAATAATTTTTAAAACCTGACAGGCGTATGCGATAGGAAAGATCAATATCCTGCCCATATTCGGCAAAGCGCTCATCAAATGCACCTACCTCATTTAGTACTGATTTACGATACAGCGTAAAATTGCGGCATAGCACATCTACCTCAGTATTGTCAAACTCTTCGGACCACTGGTAAGCGGTGCGCATATGCGGCAAGCGCAGTTTAGGGAAAAAGCGGAACAGGAAAAGATATTTAAAAAACTTAATCCAGGCCATCGGTAAGCCGTGTTTTGACTCGGGCAGGAAGCGGCCGGTACCGTTAATCATCCGTACACCTAACGCACCTGTTTGCGGATGGCCTTCCATAAAACTGATCGACTTCCTGAGTGTATCACTACTCAATATGATAGATGGATTGAGCAGTAACACAAAATCACCTTTAGCAGCTCTTAAACCTTCGTTAGCAGCACGGGTATAGCTCAATGTCTTTTCAGCAGCAATGAACTTAATTTCCGGGAAATCAGCCATTAAATCATCCAGTGAAACGTCGGACGATGACATGTTGTTGAACACAATAATTTCGTAGTCGATAGCTGTTGCCGCTGTGATGACGGAAATCAGCGACTGCTTCAGCAATTTAAAGTCTTGATCGTGTACAACAACAACAGAAAGTTTCATAACGTCTATTTGACCATCGTATTTTCGTAAGGAATCCGGGTAACGATGGATCGGCCCAGAGTAATTTCATCCGCGTACTCTAACTCTCCTCCAAAGGCTATGCCACGGGCTATAGTAGTGAGGCTAATGTTAAAATCTTTTAGCTTTTTGTGCAGATAAAAAATAGTAGTGTCGCCTTCCATGGTAGCGCTCAGCGCAAATATCACTTCTTTCACCTCATTTGCCTTTAAACGCTGCACTAACGACTCAATTTCAAGGTCGGCGGGGCCGATTCCATCCATCGGAGAAATCAATCCGCCCAGTACATGGTACACTCCATTGTACTGATTTGTATTCTCTATGGCCATTACATCACGGGTATCTTCTACCACGCAGATCAACTGGCGGTTACGTTTATAAGAAGCACATATATCGCACACGCTATGATCGGATATGTTATGGCACACCCGGCAGTACTGTATCTCATTACGCAGCTTGCTCACTGAATGACTAAAACGCTCCACATCGGCCTTATCCTGATCAAGCAGGTGCAACACCAGCCGAAGAGCAGTTTTCTGGCCTACGCCCGGTAATTTAGAGAATTCAAAAACTGCATTTTCTAACAACTTAGACGAAAAATTCATACATCAAATATACAAAAAAGGCACCTTAAATGCCGTCAGTACAACGTCAACAAGTGGCATTTACGGCTGTTTGCCAATACTCATTTAATGTCTATCTTGCACGTCATCCAGCCTTCTTCAGAGAAGAACGGCCCTCTTTACATTTCTCCCTGTAGGGAATACTTTTGTTTTAAAGCCCTCCCTTCCGGGGAAGGTTTGGGTAGGGCCGTTCTATTTTGGAGACGGTTGGATGAGGCTCTCAAAACTAAAATTACATGGCTCCTGGAATACTACTACTTTTTGTTGTTGGCTACTTTTTGGTGCTGATTATCATCTCCTATTTCACTTCCCGGAAATCATCGGATAATGATACCTTTTTTGTGGCCAACCGTAACTCCAAATGGTATTTGGTGGCTTTCGGGATGATCGGCACGGCACTAAGCGGTGTTACGTTTATTTCTGTACCTGGAAAGGTAGGCGCTCCCACCGGCGACCAGTTTGCTTATTTTCAATTTGTGCTGGGCAATGCGGCCGGTTTTTTGGTTATCTCCCTTGTTTTGCTGCCTTTATATTATCGCCTGCAGCTTACGTCCATTTACAGCTACATAGAAAGCGCTTTAGGCAAATGGAGTTATAAAACGGCGGCTGCTATCTTTTTGATCAGCCGTACTATTGGCTCTGCGTTCCGGCTATACCTGGTAGTCATTGTGCTGCAAAAATTTATTTTTGATAATTATCATATTCCATTTGCACTTACAGTGTTGCTCTGCCTGCTGCTTATCTGGCTGTACACCTTTAAGGGAGGGTTGAAAACGATTATCATAACCGATAGCCTGCAGACCTTCTTCCTGGTGACTTCTGTTTTCTTATCCATCTTTTTCATTTGCCAAAGTCTGAACCTTAATCTGTTTGAAGCGGCTGATGCCATTAAAAACAGCAGCTACTCGAAAATATTTTTTCTAAACAACTTTATGAGCAGCAAACTGCACTTCGGTAAACAGTTTTTGGGCGGAATGTTCATTACCATTGCCATGGTAGGTTTAGATCAGGATTTAATGCAGAAAAACCTGAGCTGCAAAAATATCGGTGAAGCACAGAAAAATATGTTCAGCTTCACTACGGTGTTTGTCGTCATCAACATCTTTTTCCTGAGCGTGGGTGCTTTGTTGTATATCTACGCCGCACATAATGGTATCAAAGTGGAAAAGACAGATTACCTCTATCCTACCATAGCGTTAAACCACTTAGGCGCCATCCCGGCCATCGTATTTATGCTGGGACTTACTGCAGCCACCTTTGCTACTACCGACTCGGCGCTTACGGCGTTGACTACTTCTTTTTGCGTCGACTTTCTGAACTTTAACAAGCGCAGCGATACGAATTCACCGGCGATGATTCGTACACGGCACTATGTACATATCTTCTTTTCGGCTTTGATGCTGGTTACTATTGTACTGTTTAATGCCATCAATAATGCGGCTGTGGTAAATGCTATTTTCGCAGTGGCTTCCTTCACCTACGGCCCGCTGCTGGGCTTGTATGGTTTCGGGCTGTTCATTAGCAGCCGGCAAGTAAATGACAGGCTGGTACCGGTAATCTGCATTTTATCGCCCGCTGTTTGTTACTACTTAAAGATGTATTCGGCACAGCTTTTAGGGGGATATGTTTTTGATAATGAGCTTATCATTATCAACGGATTGCTTACCTTTGCCGGCTTGCTGCTGACCTCAAAGGCCAAGAGCCGGATAGCGGCATTATAAATTACAGATGACCCACTATGACTGGTGAAGAAAAGATAAGACAAGCATTTCAAAATAAAGACTGGCACGAAATAAAGGTTACCGACTCCTGGCAGATATTTAAAATAATGGCCGAGTTTGTAGACGGCTTCGAGAAGCTGGCTAAAATTGGTCCCTGCGTTTCCATATTCGGTTCGGCACGTACCAAGAATGAAAACCCGTATTACAGACTTGCTGAGGATATTGCCCGGTTGCTTACCGAACGCGGCTATGGCGTAATTTCGGGCGGTGGCCCGGGTATTATGGAGGCGGCCAATAAAGGCGCTTATGAGGCTGGCGGTAAATCGGTAGGCTTAAATATTGAACTGCCTTTTGAGCAGTTCCATAACAAGTATATCGACCGCGATAAGCTGATGGAATTTGATTACTTTTTTATCCGTAAAGTAATGTTCATGAAATATTCGCAAGGCTTTATTGTATTGCCAGGCGGCTTCGGTACCATGGATGAATCCTTTGAAGCCATTACCCTCATCCAAACCGGTAAAATAGCACGCTTCCCGATTGTGTTTGTAGGATTAGATTACTGGGGCGGCTTGTTTAAATGGGTAGAAGAAAAAATGCTGAATTCCGAACACAATATCAGTTCGGATGATTTGAACCTGTATCGTTTGGTTGATACTGCCGAGGAAGCCGTAGAACACATCTTCAGGTTTTATGACAAATACGTATTAAAGCCCAACTTTTAACAAGACAACACAGGCCAAAATTTTATTCAAAATTCCGGCCTGTGTTGTCTTATAAAAACAAATTTATTTTGCTTTTGCAGGAGCATTAGCGACCGGCTTTTTAGCCTGCTCAATTAAATCACTCACTTCATCAGCCAGCTTTTCTGCTGACATGCCCGGCATAAAGCCGATTTTCTCAAAGCGTACTACACCTTCGCGGTCGATGAAAAATTTGGTGGGGATGCCGGCCACCTTGTATTCCTTCAGCACCTTGTTTTGTAAGCCTTCGGGACCCTTCTCATCAAATATTACGTTAAAGGTGTAGTGGTTATCGGCTAAAAAGCTTTTCACCAGTTCCTGGTAATTATCTTCTTTCTGCCGGGTATCCACAAACAGAAAAACTACATCTTTATCATTCTTATACTTGTTCACAGCCATTTGCATTCCCGGAAACGAAGCTTTGCAAGGGCCACACCAGGTAGCCCAAAAGTCCAGTACCACTACTTTACCTTTGTAATCGGCCAACGATACCTCTTTACTGCTTAGGTCTTTTAAACTAAAGGCCGGAGCCGGTTCATTGGTAATATCTACAAAAGTACGTTGTGCCGCCGGGGCTGGTGCAGCAGTTTGCGCAAAGCTGTTCATTTTACCCAGCAGAGCGGCTGCCGCAAAAGCGGCTATAAATGCAGTTTTTTTCATAAGGATATGATATATTATTGAAAATCAATTGACAAAACTACGAAGTCAGGCAGGCATCATTATCCTTATTTTGTAATACTTTCATTACGTATTCAATAAAAAAAGGAGCAGCGAATTATGGTCACTACTCCCCTTGTTGTGAAGCTCAGGTATAATATTTTACTCACCCGCTTTTACGGAGGCAACGCTTTCAGGTTTCAACATTTCAATCATTGAACTAATATCATCTACAATTCCTTGCGCCGAGCCGGAAAAACCAACGTGTTTAAACCGGATGTTACCGCTTTGATCGATAACAAATTTGGTAGGAATACCCTGCACATCGAACTGGCTGATCACCTTCGACTGGCGGCCGTCCTCGCCTTTTTCATCCTCCAGCACATTAAAAGTATAGTGGTTGTCGGTAATATACTTTTTAGCCCCTTCCATCCAGTTGTCGCTGGTTTCCCAGGTATCGATAAACAGGAACTTTACGTTGGGGTTATCCTTGTATTTGTTAACGGCCATCTGCATGCCCGGAAACGAGGCCTTACACGGGCCGCACCATGTAGCCCAAAAATCGACAATAACAATTTTACCTTTTAAGCTGGCTAACGATACCGGCGTCCCGTTAAAATCTTTCAGGGTAAATTGCGGCGCCGGCTTGTTCATCATTTCCTTAACTAAATCTTCGCGCAGCTTATTTTTCATAGCGTTCTGCAGCGAGGCCAGATATTCATCGTATCCTTTATCGTTGCCTTTAAGCTTTACATAGGCTTGTTTTAAATCCTCCTGCATAGGGGCACTGCTTTTACCGGCTTTTATAGCCGTTTCGACCACCGCCTTTGCCTCAGCATATTCACCGTTAGCTACCAGAATATTCGCATAATTTTCATTTATCTCAGCATCCCGGCCCTTACTGCGCTCATAAACGCCTTTCTCATATGGCAGTGCTTCAGCGTATTTATGTTCCTTGTATAAAATGTAAGCGTAAGTGTCGGCATATAAATCATACACCTCTTGCGCGTCTTTCCTGGCCTGACTCAATGAGGTATAAGGAGATGCCGCCGGATGATCGACATTTCCTTGTGCAATTTCCAATGACCGCTTTGACAGCTTTTCATCCTCCGCTAAGTTCTCGTCTTTTTTTGCCTTTTCATAGGCTACGTTATTCAGTCCCATAGCCAGGCTCATTTTATCTTTAACCTGAGAGGCATACTTTTCATAGCCTTCCATGTTACCTGCCTCCAGATAAGCATTGGCTAATTGTGCCCTGTAACTATCTTGAATGGTATTTTTTCGCGTTAAATCTTCCGGAGACTTTTTTATAAAAATTTCATATAACTCAGCTTTTTTAGCCGGGTCTTTTTCCTTAATAAAATCCGTAGCTGTTTCAATTTCGGTTGGAGCGCCTCCATAAAACTTCCGCCTGATAACCTCATTCATGGAATCGGCTTTGGCGCTCATTTTTAATCTCCGAAAGGTTCTCGATGCACTATATAAATCCTCTTTATCATTCGAATTAGCCAGCTTTGTAGCTAATTTTAAAGCAAGTGTCTGACTCTCCATCTTCTTTGAACCTGTCAGCGTCATAAGGTAGGAGCCTTCGTATTCTTTAAAGCTTTCCGGATGGATAGCAAATTCTTCTTTATAAAGTTCCAGTACTTTATCACTATTGGCATTTATCTTACCGAAAGCAGCGCCAATTCCACTATTTAACAAATTAGCTTCGCTGCCATAAGCGCCGGCTACCGGTTGTTGGTGTGCATAAGTTTTGTATATGTAACCCTCTCCACCGTTATTATCCACTTCCTTATCCTTGTACATTTTTACAAAAAAGGCTTTGGTACCAGCTGGGATAGTAGTTTTAGCCTTGTACGCCTTACCTTGTATAGTAAAAGTCAAGTCGCTTGCCGGATAATTTTTATTGTCCAGATAATACACTACCCCTTCGGGCACTTTGCCCTCCAATGGAGTTCCGGTAGGGTCGTAAATAAGCGTAACCGGCTTTCCCGCTTCAGGATAAGCTTCAGAAAGGGTAAGGTGAGCATTGTTTTGCGCGGACACGCTTTGCACAGCCAGCATAATTGGCATTGCAAACATAAGGCAGGAGATTTTCATATAACAACTAATTTATTAGTCAAGTTAGATACTAAAAATTTAACTTCAAAATAAAATCATGAAAATCAATTGTTTAAATTGCGCTTATGGAAACGCCCAAACCTGTCAACTCCAGAGCCGCACTCGGATTTATTTTTGTGACTCTATTAATTGATATTACCGGCTTCGGTATCATCATTCCGGTATTTCCCAAATTGATTCAGCATTTGATTCACGGCAGCCTCAGCGAGGCATCGGAATACGGCGGATGGCTGCTGTTTGCTTATGCCGTTATGCAGTTTTTGTGTGCGCCGGTGCTGGGCAATTTAAGCGACCGCTATGGCCGCCGTCCGGTTTTGTTGGCTTCATTACTGGGCTTTAGCATTGATTACGCTTTCCTGGCCTTCGCTCCCAGTATTGGCTGGTTGTTTTTAGGCCGTATAATTGCAGGTATCACCGGCGCCAGCTTCACCACAGCTTCCGCTTACATTGCCGATGTAAGCACTCCCGAAAACCGGGCACAAAACTTTGGCATTATTGGCGCTGCCTTTGGACTTGGCTTTATTATCGGCCCGGTGCTGGGCGGAATTTTAGGCTATTACAGCACACAATTGCCTTTTCTGGCAGCGGCAGGACTGGCGCTGCTGAATGCACTTTATGGTTTTTTCATTTTGCCCGAATCCTTGCCTGTCACTAATCGCCGTCCGTTTGAGTGGCGCAGGGCCAATCCTGCAGGTTCTTTACTACAGCTTAAAAAGTATCCCTCAGTAGCCGGACTGGTAGTTTCATTGATATTGATTTACATTGCCGCCCAAGCCGTACAAAGTACCTGGACTTTTTTCACCATGGACCGCTTTAAATGGAGTGAAAGTACTGTCGGCTATTCCTTAGGGTTTGTGGGTTTGCTTTCGGGCTTGGTGCAAGGGCTGCTGATTAGGGTAACCATACCCAAGTTAGGCCAAACCAAGAGTATTATCTTCGGCCTGCTCCTTTATACACTGGGGCTGTTGCTGTTTGCGTTTGCAAACCAAAGCTGGATGATGTTTGTGTTTTTGATTCCATACTGCCTTGGTGGTATTGCAGGGCCGGCATTGCAAGGGTTAATCAGCTCAGAAGTGCCTGCTAATGAGCAGGGTGAACTACAGGGGGGATTGACCAGCCTCATCAGCGCTACATCCATCATCGGCCCACCGCTGATGACCAATCTGTTTGCGTGGTTTACCAATCCCAAAGCGCCGGTACATTTTCCGGGTGCGCCATTTTTAATGGGTGCGATATTGATGCTGGCCAGCACCCTGCTGGCGGCCCGCAATTTTAAGCGCGAAAAAAACAATGCTTCGATAGCTGCATCACCACAATGACCGATTAAGTACCCTGCTTGCTAAAGCATACCGTCTTATTTTAAATTTAACCACTTTGTAAATCGCCTGTTGCAGGGCAAACATTTAGGCAGTAGTTTGTTATCTTTCCTGCATGGATCAAACCGGTATACCTAAAAAGCGCTCTGCAGCGCTGGGCTTCATCTTTATAACTATTTTTATTGACGTATTGGGACTGGGCATCATTTTACCGGTACTCCCCACCCTGTTAAAAGACTTAGGCCATATTGATACCAGTACGGCCACCCAATACAGCGGCTATCTCACCTTTGTATATGCCACCATGCAATTCGTTTTTTCACCAGTGTTGGGCAACCTCAGCGATCACTTTGGCCGGCGGCCGGTGCTGCTGTTTTCTCTGCTTGGTTTCGGCATCGATTACCTGTTTATGTCTTTTGCGCCTACTATTGCCTGGCTGTTCATTGGTCGTATTATTGCCGGCATCGCCGGTGCAAGTAATACTACGGCAACTGCTTACATTGCTGACATCAGCACCGGCGATAACCGTGCTGCCAATTTCGGATTGGTGGGCGCGGCTACCGGCCTGGGTTTTATTTTAGGTATAGGCTTAGGCGGATATCTGGGTGCTCTGCATATCCGGTTGCCGTTTATGGCGGCAGCGGCGCTGGCACTCCTGAATGCCTTATATGGTTTTTTTGTATTGCCCGAATCGCTGGCACCGGAGAACCGCCGTAAGTTCGACTGGAAAAAATCCAACCCCATATCTTCCATTGTACGCCTGGGGCATTACCCAAATATGGGATTATTGATCGGCGCTTTTACGCTGGTTTATATTGCACAAAAAGCAGTAGAATTTGTCATCTCTTTTTTTCTCACGGAAAGATTCCACTGGTCGTTGCACAGCATCAGCAATTTAGGCATTTTCATCGGGGTGCTGCTCGTAAGCATCCAGGGCGGACTGATTCGTTTTACCATTCCCAAATTCGGACAGGAAAAAAATATCGTAGCCGGACTACTGTTTTACGCTGTAGGCTTGGCGCTGATTGCCTTTGCCAGTCATGGTTGGCAAATGTATGTTTACATCATTCCTTATTGTTTGGGCGGCATTTCGGGTCCTGCCTTACAGGGACTGATCACCAGTAAAGTAGCCGCCAACGAGCAAGGTGAATTGCAGGGCGCTTTAACCAGTTTAGTCAGCGTGTCCACCATTATCGGGCCGTTGATGTTCAGCTCATTATTTCATTATTTTACTGACAAACAAGCCCCTGTATACTTTCCGGGCGCCCCTTATTTATTGGGTTCGGTGTTTATGCTGATCAGCACACTCATGGCCTACCGCAGCTTTAAGGCAATAAACAGTGTGGATACGATTACAGCTGAGGGGCATTAATTCATTAGGGTGCAACTGCATTAAACCGATGCTGTTTTGAATTTTGACTTTTGACTTTAAAAACTTTAAATCATTCCAACCCACTGACGCCGCCCGAGATAACGAACTTCATTATTTCGGCAGCGCTTTTATGGAGGGGAATTATTTTATCGGCGCTTACAATTACCACCTGGCCGGCAAAGGAATAGGAATAAGGAAAGTAAACTGCTACTTCGCCGGGTAAGCCTAATTGGGCAAGACTATGCTGAGTAAGGAATCCGATTTTCTTTAGTCCAAATTCATTTACCTGTACCAATACCGGCTCATTAAACTTTTTCTCTTCACCTACAAAGGCTTCAGTGAGATCTTTGATAGATGAATACAAAAATTTAAACAAAGGCAGGCGGTTCAGCCATCGGTTAAACCAGCCTTTAATCGGATCTGTAATCACATTAGTAACCAATACTCCGGCTATCAGAATAACGATAATCACACTGAGTATGCCTAAGCCGGGAATATAAATCGGTTTGCCGGTTTTGGGATTGATCCATAAAATACTACTCAGGTTCAACGCATTATCAATGCCGGCTACTCCCCAATAAATAAGAAATACAGCTGCGCCCAAAGGCACTACCACCAACAGTCCCTTTACAAAATACCTGACAATTCCCCGAAAAACTTTGTTCATGTTCTTACTCTGATTATTCGTAAAAATAAACCCGTTTTACCCGTTGCGATATGGTAGTTAATATTTCATAAGAAATAGTACCAATCTGCTGAGCCAGGTCCTCAATAGTTTGCCGGTCGTTAAATACAATCACCTCATCACCTTCATGGGCATCTATACCAGTAATATCAATCATGCACATATCCATGGCAATATTGCCTACCGTGGGCGCCGGTTGTCCGTTTACCAGCATATGCCCTACCCCGTTGCCAAAAGCCCGCAGGTAACCATCTGCATAGCCAATGCGGACCGTAGCAATTTTTCCATCGTGTTCCAACTTGCCGCTGCGATTGTAACCCACAGTTTCACCGGCCTGCAGGCGCATAATTTGCGAAATACTGGTTTTTAAGGTAGCAACCGGCTGCAAACCGCCGCTGTGCTTCGGAATAGCTGAATCTACCCCGTATAGCCCTATGCCCAGGCGTACCATATCAAATTGTGCCTGCGGCCATCGGGTAATGCCTGAGGTGTTAACGATATGTTTGATAAAAGGGTATTGTATAGCCGCTTGTATACGCTCGCAGGCTTCGGTAAACCGGCAGATTTGCTGACGGGTAAAGTCATCATGCTTTGCAGCATCGCTGGCTACCAAGTGTGAAAACACAGATTGTACTCTCAATTCTGGGTGTTGCAATAGCACTGCACACAGTTCGTCTAACTCATTCAGATGAAAGCCCAGGCGGTGCATACCAGTATCCACTTTAATATGTATAGGCTGCAAGCCTGCAGAAGGTTGCGTATGGCTAATCAGTTCCTGCAAAAGCGATAAGCTGTAAATCTCCGGTTCCAGATGATAAGCCAGCAACTGGCTAAATGCCGACGGTTCGGGATTCAGTACCATAATAGGCAAGGTAATACCTGCCTGACGCAATGATATGCCTTCATCCACATAAGCTACCGCAAGATAATCTACCTTTTGATATTGCAGAACATTGGCCACCTCAAAGGTGCCGCTGCCATAAGAAAATGCTTTTACCATAGCCATCAGCTTTACGCGGGGCTGTAATTGTGAGCGGTAAAAGTTTAGGTTATTTACCAGCGCATTCAAGTTGATTTCCAGTATGGTCTCATGTGCCTTTTGCTCCAGTGCCTGGCTCACCCGCTCAAATTCAAAACGTCGTGCACCTTTAATCAGTATGGTTTCATTTTGCAGGGTAAGCTGAGGCAAAGCTTGTAATAACGCTGAGGTATCGGCATAAAAATAACTTTCCGATGTGTTAAACCTGTGTCTGTAACGCATTAAACTATCCCCTACGCCGATAAATTTGTTAACTTTCTTCTGGCTTACCAAATCAGCCACCTGCCGGTACAAATCATCATCTGATAAACCGGATTGTAAAATATCCGATAAAATAAGCGTCTTTACCGAATGCTGATTTTGCTGGTTCAAAAAGTTCAGCGCAATTTCAAGTGATTGAATGTCAGAATTATAAGAATCATCAATCACCGAACAATTGTTGCGGCCGTTTTTCAACTCCAAGCGCATACTCACCGGATTAAGCGCGGTAAGCCGCTTTTGCACATCCCAGGGCGCATAGCCCATGGCCAGTAACGTAGCCCAACAGGTAATGGCATTCTCTATAGAGGCCTCATCATTAAAGGGCACTGTGCAGCTGATTTCCGTTTGCTGATAAACAGCCTGTAACTGCACCTGCCGCCCCTGTGATACTTCTTGTACAATTTTCAAATCGGCCTCCTGATACTTACGGCTCCAGGTGAAATGCCGGCCCGGCGGCAAATGCGACTGATAATCAAGCAATGTATCATATTGATAAATAACCAGTTCACAGTTTTTGAAGAGCTTAATTTTTTCATCAATTTTTTCCGAAACACCGGCAAAGCCCTCATCATGCGCAGCACCAATATGGGTAAGTATTCCAATAGTGGGTTGAATTATGGCTTCCAGCTTTTCCATTTCACGGACAGTGGAAATACCGGCTTCAAAAATACCCAGATCATTGTTATCACCAGTCTGCCACACCGAGAGCGGCACACCAATTTGCGAATTATAGCTTTTTGGATTGCGCACCACATGATAATCGGTGCTCAGTAACTGGTACAACCACTCTTTAACAATGGTTTTACCATTACTGCCTGTGATGCCAATCACTGGTAACTTCACCTGGCTGCGATGGTAAGCAGCCAATTGCTGCAGGGCGACCAATACATTTGTCACCACTAAAAAATTGGCATCAGCAGGCGGCTCAAGCGGTATATGCTGTACTACGAAGCTGCGTACCCCGGCAGCATAAGCATCACGGATAAACTGATGACC
>CAXTCH010000026.1:14160-15557 GCA_964241945.1 uncultured Mucilaginibacter sp. | reverse complement strand
CGTAGCAACTAATTCAAAGCAGACTAAAATTTTTTCAAAGGTTTTTAAGGTAACTAAAGATAGTAATGCGGATGAATTGTTAAATATTCCGACTGCCGAACAGGCAATTAACGAAAATGAAGTCAGTAGATTAAAAAAACAAACAATTGATTTCTCAAGGGAAGATTTTAGCCGGGTATTGTTTAGATGCCATAATATAATTAGAAACAATGATAAGCTCTCTCCTGAAGCTGCATTTGATGAAATAAGCAAAATTCTCTTTATAAAGATAAGGTATGAGAGAGAAAATAAGGAAGGTCAAGTATTCACTGAAAAAACGTATAAAGACAACAGAACTAAACTTCATCAGGTGAATGCTGAAATTGGAGACAAGAGATTGCTTCCTTTGTATCAACAATTATTTGATCGAACAAAAGAACAGTTTAAAGATGATGACCTCTTTGAACCTAACGAAATTATACGCATACGCGAGAATAGCTTTGAAGCTATTATTAAAGAATTGGAAATTTACAACCTTTCTACAACATCGGACGATGTTAAGGGTATAGCTTTTGAAGAATTTTTAGGTAAAACATTTCGGGGGGAACTGGGACAATTTTTTACACCACGAACACTGGTAAATTTTATGGTTGAAATATTAGATCCCCAGGAAGGTGAGCTGATATGCGATCCATGCTGTGGTTCGGGAGGTTTTTTAATCAAAGCATTTGAGTACGTGCGGGCTAAAATTGAAAACGATATTCATTCAACTAAAGATAGAATTAAAGACCAGTATTATTCCGTCAATTATAAAACTGCTAAAGAAAAGACCAAAAATAAAATTGACGAAACAGTTAACGACTTATTTACGAAGTTGAATTTGGAATTAGACATTAATCACCCAAAGAGTAGAGTTAGAGAACTGAGTTATGATTGTATTTATGGGACTGATGCTAACCCAAGAATGAGTCGTACAGCAAAGATGAATATGATCATGCATGGCGATGGCCATGGAGGAGTGCATCATAACGATGGTCTTCTAAATGTCAATGGCATTTTTGAAGACAGATTTGATATTATCTTAACTAATCCACCATTTGGAGCGAGAGTAGAAAAAACTTTAAAAATTTCAGAAGCGGATAAGTATAAAGATAATATGAGAATCAACAAATACCGAGAGAAATACGGTGATTCTTATGACAAAGCACTCAAACAAGTAAATGATAATATCGGAAAACCGCTTCTCTCATTATTTGAGACGGGAAAAATGAGTACTCTTACTGAAGTATTGTTTATAGAAAGGTGTATCAATTTGTTGAAACCAGGTGGTCGAATGGGTATTGTCTTGCCTGAAGGAGTTCTTAATAATAGTAATCTTCAGCCAGTTCGAGATTATGTTGAAAGCAAAGCTATTGTCC
>CAXTCH010000026.1:0-14150 GCA_964241945.1 uncultured Mucilaginibacter sp. | reverse complement strand
CTATTAATAACATCTATTCCGCAAGATGTATTCGTCAAAAGTGGCGCAACTGTTAAGCCAAGTATTTTATTTTTTAAAAAATTTAATGTAGAAGAAGAACAAAGATATAATGAAATTTTAAAACAAGTAACGAAGCAAGTTGAGCAGAAGTACGCTCAAGATTTATTAAGAATCAATGCTCAGCTCTCATCAAAAGACAAAATGATTTCTTCTGATGATAAAAAGAAGTTCAAATTAGAACTTAAATCATTAGAAGAAAATATTAGTAAAGAGATAAAATCGCAAGTGAAATTTGAATTTAATTATACAGTACCTATTGCCGAAATAGAAAAAGCGGGAATTAGTACAACTGGAGGGATTATCGATAATGAATTAAAACCCTTAGCATTAGAATTTAATGCTTACAGAGTGGTGAATAACTTATGGACAGTCCATTCCCCTAAAATTGAATATATTGTTGCAGAAGATAATATTTTTAGAACCGGTTTAAGGGATGAGCCAGAAGCATTTTATAATTGATAAATTAAACTAAAGAACACATAGTACTTGTAAATTCTAAATTATATAACACTTATAGTCGATTTTGTTACTATAGCTTTTATAAAACAGCATGATGCAAACAGCTAAAAAAGAGTATTTAAATTTCTGCAATTACACTGATTTGCGATTTTGGGATTATTACACTTTAAGTCCACAAAATAAAATTTCGGCTAATTTCCCTTTAGTACAACTTTCAAAAGTAATACAACAAAGAAAGCGATATATCACAATTAGCGACAACCAAGAATATAGTAGATGTCGAGTGCAAATAAATGGGAAAGGGGTCGTTTTACGCGATACCACTCTTGGAAAACACATAAAAACCAAAAAACAGCAAGTATGTAAAACGGACGACTTTTTGGTAGCTGAAATTGACGCCAAAGTTGGAGGATATGGCATCGTCCCTCCTAACTTAGAAGGCGCGATAGTGAGTAGTCACTATTTTCTTTTTCAGATAGACACGAGTCTACTTAGGCCGGATTTTCTCGCTATCGTTGTACAACAACAACAATTTGCCAAACAAGTTAAGTCTACTGGGAGTACCAATTACTCGGCAATAAGACCACATCATGTACTAGAATATAAAATTCCCCTACCAACTTTAGAGCAACAAGAAAAATTTGTGGTTGATTACAATGAAAAGTTGGAGATAGCTGACAAGTTGACAACGCAAAGTTCGGATATCGAAAATGAAATTGAAACTTTTATAAATGAAGAATTAGGAATTAGATGTGATAACCACAAACCTGCACGGTCAAGATTTTATTTCGTGGAATTCAAATACTTAAATAGATGGGATGAATGGATAAATTCTAAAGTGCAAAAAGAATCGTTATATCCTATTATTTTATTATCTGATATAGCTATCGGTAAACCTAAATATGGCGCAAATGTCAAGGGAGTCAAGGTTGATTCAAATACAAGGTATATCAGAATCACAGACATAAATGATGCTGGAACTTTAAATGATGAGTTTGTATCTCCTGAAAAAGTTGATGAGCAGTTTCTATTAAAAGATAATGAT
The DNA here is from genome assembly GCA_964241945.1 of uncultured Mucilaginibacter sp. Taxonomy (GTDB): domain Bacteria; phylum Bacteroidota; class Bacteroidia; order Sphingobacteriales; family Sphingobacteriaceae; genus Mucilaginibacter. The sequence goes on along the minus strand of CAXTCH010000026.1, from coordinate 12,586 downwards.
TTTTTAATAGCACGATCAGGAAATACAGTTGGTAAAACATTTCTTTACAAAAGCCACATGGGCAAGGCGATGTATGCCGGTTATCTCATAAAATTCAACTTTGACGTTAAAAAAATAATACCGGAATACATGCTTGTTTACACCAAATCTAAGTTTTATAAAGATTGGATAAGAGCTAATCAAAGAATTTCTGGTCAACCGAATATAAACGGACAAGAGTTTTTAACCTCTCCTGTAGTACTTCCGCCTTTGGATGTTCAAAACAAAATTATTCGAAACGTGCAGCAATATAGGATAAGTAAAATTAAAAAGATCGGTTTAGCTATCAAAATGAGAAACCAAGCCCAACAAGAATTTGAACAAGCTTTATTTATTGATTAATGAAACTCCAAGCATTTGATATAAAGGATTACAAAAATCTAAACATTGATCTAAAAGATAATACATCAAGTATAATTGCATTTATTGGTAACAACGGTAGCGGTAAAAGCAATGTTTTAGAAGCATTGAGTCTTATTTTTCATCATTTGTATAATAAATCAGAGAAAGATATCCCGTTCAATTTTTCAATTGAATATGAAATTGGCGCCAAAAATTTGGTAAAGATTACTAAACAAAAGACAACAGTAACTACAACAATTGATGGAGTAAAAAAATCAGATCCATACCAGCATCTACCAAAGCAAATCGTCGCTATTTATAGCGGCGAAGAAGATAGGCTATGGAAAAAGTGTTATCGTCCATTGTATTTAGATTACGTTTCCAATATTACCAGCGGCAAAAACACTGGCATAAGCATATACAATGAAGTACCGAAAATGCTTTATATTAATAAATTCTACTGGCATATTTCTTTACTTACCTTATTACTACAATCTTATTACAATTCTGAAGACACTTTTTGTAAGGATGTATTAAATATAAATCATATCAACTCTGTTAAATTCGAATTTAATAAGGCTAATTATCAAAATTATGCAGATAGTGCTGTGAAGACCTTCATACAAACTATTGACATAAAAGATGAATATAGTCTTGATGAATTGCAGATTTTATTAGAAGAAAATAACTATACTATCATTGAGGCATACAAGTATTTATATATAGCCTTCACTCCTGACGGCAAAAAAATGCTAAAAAATATCATAATCAAATACAATGATGATAATCTTGAAGTTGAAGATTTTAGCGAAGGCGAAAAAAAAATGTTATTGATAAAATCCGCCTTAGAATTTGCAGGTTCAGAAGATAGCTTGTTTATATTGGATGAACCTGATGCCCACGTACACTTAAGCAATAAAATTCAAATAAAAAAAGTTTTTAATAATTATAGCGAAAATCGTCAAGTAATAATAACTACACATTCTCCGACTTTAACCGATGCATTTGAGGAAGATAGCTTGTTTATGTTGAATAGCGGTCAACTGGTACCTCAAAAAAAGCAAGAAATCCTGGAAATTGTATCTGGCGACTTTTGGAATAAATTTCAGCAAAATGCATTTATTAGTTCTCGTAAATCAATTATTCTGTTAGTTGAAGGTAAGCATGACAAAGAGCATATTACAAATGCATATAAAGCGCTTTATGAGGACTACAAAGATTTAGACTTTGAATTATTTAAACTTAATACAGAATCAAATATACAGCCTTTTTTAAGAGGTCTATATGAGAGCGATTTCGATAATAGCAAGTTATATATAGGTTTGTTTGATAGGGAAAAAGCGACTTTAGATAATCTTAAAAATCCTAAAAATTATGATAAAATAGAACATCGAGTTTTCTATAAAATTAAGGAAAATGACAAGCAAAATGCCAACTATTATGCTACAACATTGCCTGAAATCGAAGATAAAAAATGTGATTGTTCAATTGAAATGATGTATGCTTATGATAAATGGGAAAATGCTTATCAAAAAGCAGTGAACAATACCTTGGGAAAGACCACTCATAAATCCATCAAAGATTATTCAAACGACGTTCTTAATGATGCTAAGAATATACTTTCTGAAAACTCTAACACATTTACCCTCGAAGACTTTAAGGAGTTTAGAAAGTTATTTGATTTAATCCGAGAGATAAAAAAGTTTGCTGAAAATTTAAAACAATCTCTAAACACTAACGAGATAGTTATTTCTCAAAAAAAGAAAGATAGAAACCGTGAAAAAGCAGGTAATGAGCAGAAAGAATTCATTGAAATTTATACAAATCGAAGAAACACTTCTATTGACGCCGAGTTTTATAACGAGAACAAAATTGTGGTTAAAGCTGGAAGTAAATTATCTAAAGATGAAGTGACGACTTGTAGCGCTAAGGAAGCAAGAAAAATAACCTTAAAAGATATTGCAGAAGAGACAAAGGAACACTGGATTTTAAAAGAGGACAAAATTTTCGATTCCGTTTCAGGCGCTATCAACTACACAACCGGCGGGAATATGAATGGATGGGATCATTGGCTTTTGAAAGAAAATAACGAGCCATTGCAAGTAGTAAGAACTAAAAATATTTAGAACTTTCAAAAGAGATAAGCCAGCATAAATGTCTGCTCACAAGTATTCACTTCAATTTTTAAGAAACGTCAGCGGACAGCGTATAAGGCAACAAGGTTGAATAAAAACTGTTTAATATCGAAAATCGAGACAATGATGAACTCAAAAATTTGGCGAGTAACCGATATTCAAACAAAATTTACAACAGTCAGCCAGGCCAACCGATCAGTTAGTTGTTCCTGAATTTGGCTCCTACAAAAAATCTAATGCAGAATTACCGCCAGTTGATAGCAGCTAATAGAATGTCCCGATTGGGCATTTTTTAAAGATAAAATTGACTTTTATAAGTCTTTTCAGAGCTTAAAGCGCAGCGTATAAATAGACGCATACCGCTGAATTTGGCTTGAAATTAAGCGATATAAGGCCGTATCTTCATTTCGGAATGCCAATCTATGGCCGTGAATATAAGGCCGTTAAACGGCCTTATATGAGACGTGGTGTTATGGATGATATAGAAGCTTGACTGGAGAATACACTGAAGCTCTTTCAAATAAGCATTCATTTTTTGATTGCTTAATACAGGAAATATCTTACCACGTATAACACATTGGGGATGATCGCGGTATTTTTCAATAAGGGCTAAGGGCGTTGGTAACAATGGGATTTTAGCCGGTGTATTGGTTTTTTGACGGTTGACGCTTATCCATTTAGCGCCGTCAACCCCTTTTACGATCTTGTTGCTTTGCAGCTTCTGAACATCTACGAACGCTAAACCTGTAAAACAGCAAAACACAAAAATGTCACGAACCTGTGTGAGACGTTCGACAAAAAAATGCTTGTTAACAATGGCCTGTAATTCGTCCGTAGTTAGAAAGACCCGATCAACACGTTTCATGGTATGCTTGTAATTGAGGAAAGGACTAACCGTTATCCAGCCGCTGGCCTCGCATTTGCGAATGATTTTCCCAAAGTTCTTCATGTTCTTTACTGCGGTATTATTTTGGCAACGGCAATGCGACCTTAGAAAGTAATCATAGTCCGTAATAAAATTGTGGTCAACCTGGCGAACATCATAGTCGTTCGTTTTATATTTCCACTTGATAAAATCTTTGATGTGTCTGAGCGCGGTTTCAAAACATGTCAGTGTGCCTTTACTGTAGCTACCTTTTTCTACCAGCGTACTCATTTGCTGGTTATGCTCCTTAAAAATCTCGATCAGCAGCCGGGGTTGCTCGTCCTTTCCGGTTAGCTTGTTTTTAATGGTTTCGGCTGTTACCAGTTTATTAGCTTCAGTTAATTGCCGGTGGGCTTCATAGACCTTTTGGGTCAGGTCATCCAAATAGGCGTTAAAGGCCCTTACTTCTTCTTTAGTGCCATTTACGCGGCCAGCAGCAGCATTCCATCGTTCAGGCTGACATTCTCGCCCTGTGGTCACCTCTGAGCGTTTTCCGTTCACGGTGATACGCATGTAAATGGGCGCTGAACCCTCCTGATAGTTTTTTTGCTTTTTCATATAGAAAAGCAGGCTAAAATTAATTTTCATGTTTTGAACATTAAAAAGTGAAACAAAATTAGCTTTGCAGGCAAGTTCAGTCAAGATGTTCAATTTTTAAACATGCTGTATATCAATACGTTACAAGCGATTCGGTGAGTAGTTTTTTGTAGATAATTTACTCACCGAATTACTCACCTTTTTGTGGTGATTTGGTGAATAAAATAGGGTTTTGATAAGAACAAACAAGCCTGCAATCGTTTGATTTGCAGGCTTTTAATTCATTTTGATATGAAATTTGGCGGTGAGGGAGGGATTCGAACCCTCGGTACAGTTTCCCGTACGTCAGTTTAGCAAACTGATCCTTTCGGCCTCTCAGGCACCTCACCAAATGCTTCATCGCAAAGCGTTTCCCTTTTAGGTTTGCAAATATAGTAATTCGGCTAACCCGCCAAAAAAAATATTCAGATTTCTAATAATCTATACGCACATGGTAAATGCTCATCAGCATACGTTTAAATATGGTTTTGATGGTTTCAATCTCCTTCAGTGTAATATTGCTATCGTTGAGCTGCCCCTGGTTCAGTTTGTAATTTACAACGCGGTCAACCAGTTCATTGATGGATTTGGCATCGGGCTTGGGCAGCGAACGTGAAGCCGCCTCTACCGAATCGGCCAGCATCAGAACGCCTGTTTCCTTTGAAAAAGGTATCGGGCCGGGATAACGGAATATATTTTCATCAATAAATTTTTCCGGAAAATTCTTCAGGTACGACTGATAAAAATAATCAACCCGGGTATTGCCGTGGTGCGTACGGATGAAGTCGATAATTACATCGGGCAGCGTGTTCCTATGCGCCATCTCCACCCCATTACTCACATGGCGGATGATGATCTGTGCGCTTTCCTCATAAGGCAGCTTATCATGAGGGTTAAAGCCGGAAGTTTGATTTTCGATAAAATACAGCGGGTTTTCTATTTTTCCAATGTCATGATACAGCGCTCCCGCCCTCACCAGCAGAGCATTGCCGCCAATATTATAAATTGCATTTTCGGCCAGGTTAGCCACCTGAAGCGAATGCTGAAATGTGCCGGGCGCTTTAAAGGCCATTTCGCGCAGCAAAGTGGCATTAGTGTTGGTTAGCTCTATTAGCGTTAAATCTGAGGTGATGCCGAAAAGTTTTTCAAAGGCATAAATGAGCGGATAGGCCAGCAGCGTTAATAATACGCTTACCACAAACGGAAAAAAATCCATCCAGTCGATAGTAGTCAGGCTCCCCTCGCGCATAAAGGATATACCCAGAAATGCCAAAAAGTAGTTTAACGTAATCAGTACCGCTGAAGACAGAAATGTACCGCGCCTCAGCAGGTTTTTAATGCTGTAAATGGATACCATGCCTGCCGTAATTTCATAATAGGCAAACTCAAAACTATTGGGCACGAAAAACCCGGCCACCAGTACTACCAGCAGATGAATGTTCAGCGCCAGCCGGGTATCAAATAATATGCGGATAATGATGGGTACGATGCAATAAGGAATATAGTAAAGATTGGGTATCTGCACCTTGATGGCCCAGGAAAGGGTAGCCAGCATGGCTGTAATCACCAGCAGGATTAAGCCGACCAAACGGTTGTCCTGGTAAATATCCCGGCGGAAGAGATACAGAAAGATAAGCAGTAACACCAGCACGACCGACACGAGCAAAAACTGCCCGAAAAGCACCAGCCGGCGGTCGCCGTTTACACGGGCATTGTCCTCAAATGCCTTCCGGTACGATTCCAGCTTCTGGTATGTTTCATCGTTAACAACCGACTTTTTCGATACAATCACCTCTCCTTTCTGCACCATGCCGCTGGTGGTTGATAAGCCTTCCAGTACTTCATTTTCCAGCCGGGAGGTGAGCTTATCATCGTAGTTCAGGTTATTTTGCAGGCGGTTTTGTATCAGGCTGAGCAGAAACGCCTTGTCCACATCTTTGCGGCCGGTAAGCTGCTGATCGGCAAAGGTAAGCGCCTGTGCGCGGGTAAACAGATTAGCGGTATTTTTTTCGGCAGCAACGTTGCTGTTTAAAATAGTAATGCTGTAATTATCATTGCTCCGCTGGGTTTTAGTATTGGTTGAAAGCACACCCTTATCATAAATACTTTTCAATAAATCGTACCCCACTGTAAAGTAATGCTGGCGTAGGCGCTCAGGTATGCCGGCATCGTGCCACTTAATATCAAAATCATTTCTGTAGCCTTCCAATTGCTGCGGCCCGGTGTTAACGTCCTGCTGGTAAACCGGCATAATACTTTTGAGGGCATCGCTCCGGTCACTCACAATTTGTTGCTGTGTTTTAAGAATGGCAAAGTTGTAGGGCGATACCAGGTCCTTCTGGTTCCAGATGCGCCCCTTCTCATACTCATAGCTGAACTTGGCCTGCTTGGGCAGCGTATATACAATCAGGCATATACTGAGCAGTAACATTAAATACTTAACGTTAACCGCATATTTGCGCAGTACAGCCCGCTGGCGAGAAGCAGTAAATTTAGCCATATCAGTTTTTATCCGGTCAAATGTACTAAGTTTCAGCTTGCTGCACTAATTTCGCAGTTTCTGCCTACTTTTAAACTTTGTTCGGGCAGCAAACAGCTATTACCGGCAAAACAAACAAGGTGTGCACACGCAGCAAAACTGCTGCATCTGTACAATGCCAAACAGCATCAATTAATGAAAGAGGTATATATCATAGCCGCTACACGTACTCCTATCGGCAGCTTTGGCGGCGCCTTGGCACCATTTACAGCAACGCAGCTGGGTGCAGCAGCCATAAAGGCCGCTGTTGACAAGGCCGGCATTCGGCCCGATCTGGTGCAGGAGGTTTACATGGGTAATGTGCTATCGGCAGGCTTAGGCCAGGCGCCGGCCACACAGGCAGCACGGTTTGCCGGCCTGCCCGATGTTCCGGCAACAACGGTAAACAAGGTATGTGCCTCGGGCATGAAAGCTGTTATGCTTGCCGCACAAAGTATTGCCCTGGGGCAAAATGACGTTGTAGCGGCCGGCGGCATGGAAAGCATGAGCAACGTACCTTATTATCTGGACAAAGCGCGCAGCGGTTATAAGCTGGGCAACGCGCAGCTTACTGATGGTTTGATTAAAGATGGCTTGTGGGATGTTTATAATGATTACCACATGGGCAGCGCCGGTGAACTTTGCGCCACCACCTGTAATATCAGCCGCGGGGAGCAGGACGATTATGCCATACAATCATACCGGCGGGCAGCCCGGGCGCAGCAGGAAGGCTGGCTGAGCCATGAAATATCACCGCTTGAAGTTAAGGACAAAAAGGGTATTATCACACTGATTGATGAGGACGAAGAAATCAGGGCTGTGAAATTTGAAAAAATACCTAATCTTAAACCGGTGTTTCATGCGGCCGGCTCCATTACTGCTGCCAACGCCTCCAGCTTGAATGATGGTGCCGCAGCACTGGTGCTGATCAGCCGGGAAAAAGCCGAAGAACTTAACCTGAAACCGCTGGCGCGCATAATAAGCTATGCCGATGCACAGCAGGCGCCCGAATGGTTTACCACAGCGCCCGCCAAGGCCATCCCGATGGCTATACAGCGTGCCGGGCTCAATCCCGGCGACATTGATTATTATGAAATTAACGAGGCATTCTCCGTTGTTGCACTGGCTAATAATAAAACCCTCGGGTTAGATGTTAACAAGGTAAACATCAATGGCGGCGCTGTAGCTTTGGGGCATCCTCTCGGCGCATCGGGCGCTCGTATCATTGTTACGCTGATAAATGTTTTGCAGCACAGGCGCGGCAGATTCGGGGCTGCCGGGATTTGCAACGGCGGCGGCGGCGCCAGCGCTATGATTATTGAAAATTTAGTTAATTTAGAGCATGCTTAAACGTATTTTGCTGGCCTGCCTATTTACCGCAGCTGTAAGCTGCTGTGCCAGGGCACAGCATGGCAGTGAGGTATCGTCACAAAAAAGATTATATCTTTATCAGGACAGCCTGATTAAGCTGGGCAGGCAGGTTGTGAACGATGAAAGTGATTTGCAGCGCAAAAATGCTAATTATGCCTTTATCAGGATGCTGGTATCGGCGCTCAGGGTGCAAGGTTCTTACAGCTTTCCGTTCGACTCACTGAAAACTGTCAGTATCATTAACTCGCCCGATCATAAATTCCGCATTTTTAGCTGGCCGGTCGTCAATCAGGATGGCAGCTACCGGTTTTACGGTACCATGCAGATGAACAGCAATGGTCCGCTGCTGATGCACCCGCTCGAAGATTATTCTCCTGCCATCAAAAACCCCGAAGATTCCATAACCACCAGCCGCTGCTGGTATGGTGCGGAATACTATAAAATTATACCGGTTGATGCTGCCCAGCCCTACTATGTATTGCTGGGGTGGAAAGGCAATACGGTAAAAACAACCAAAAAGGTGATTGAAGTACTATCATTTGCCGGCGGCCAGCCGGTTTGGGGCAAACCGGTGTTTGAAGCTGATCATAAAATGCATGATCGCATTGTTTTTGAATATTCGCGCCAGGCCTCTATGCTATTACGTTATGTGCCCGAGCAGAACCTGATTGTATTTGACCACCTTGCGCCGCCCGATGACAGACTAAAAAACAGGCCCGATCTGTACGGACCGGATTTAAGCTATGACGGTTACCGGCTGAAAAACGGCAAATGGCAGCTGGTGAGCAACCTTGATATGCGCAATGTGGCCGGCAGTAACGATACAGCTATTGAAGACCCAAAAAAACAGGCCGCACGAGACAGGGCTGCTGCCGCTGCAGGCAGAAATCATTGACGTGGAATACGATTGCCGGCATGCTACCTATTGTTTATACACACCGAACATGAATTGCAATATTATATGGTACTTTAGTTGCCGAAATTTAATTTTATGACAGATATTACTACTGACTATCCGGCAAAGAAATCTGCCATTCCGCGCAGCGTACCTTACATCATTGGTAACGAGTTTGCAGAACGGTTTAGCTTTTATGGTATGCGCAGCATACTTGCCATATTTTTGGTTAATCAATTTTTTAATCCTAATCACCTTGCCGGCCTCAATACTGTTGCCGAGGCCAAATCGAATGTAGTAAACCACCTGTTTTCTACATTAGTATATTTTACACCGCTGTTAGGCGCTATACTGGCCGACTGGTTTTTTGGTAAATACCGGGTAATTTTAATTGGTTCTATCATTTATACATTCGGTCATTTCATATTATCCTTGTTTGATCACTCCTTAACCGGTTTTGAAACCGGCTTAATCATCATTGCCATTGCTGCCGGAGGTATCAAATCATGCGTATCTGCCAATGTAGGCGATCAGTTTGATCACAAAAATCAGCACCTGATGAGCAGCATTTACGGCTGGTTTTATTTCAGCATCAATGCAGGCTCCACATTCAGCATCTACCTGATACCTGTTATTTATGAAAAATTTGGTGCGGCATGGGCTTTTGGTGTTCCCGGCATTTTAATGGCGCTGGCTACCATTATCTTTTTTTCAGGCCGCAACATGTATGTAAGGCTGCCTGCCGGTGGCGTAAAGAAAGATAACTTTTTGTTTGTTAATCTTTACGTGCTTAAAAGTTATTTTTCCTCAAGGCTTCCCGGTAAAACTGCATGGGGTATGGCCACAGATAAATATGGACGGGAAAAGACAGACGCCATAAAATCTGTGTGGAATGTAATGGCATTTTTTGCATTTATCCCGGTTTTTTGGGGCATGTGGGATATGAACAGTGCTGAGTGGGCGTTGCAGGCACGAAAGCTCGATTTAAACTTGGGGTTATTCAACTGGCATCTGTTGCCTTCACAGGTACAAGTAGCCAACGCTATCTTTCTGCTGACCATGATTCCGGTATTTAATTATGGCATATACCCCCTGGTTAAGAAAGCAGGCTTCAACGTAACACCTAAAGGCAAGCTCGGTGCCGGCTTATTTATTACAGGCTTAAGCTTTGTAATAATTGCGCTGATACAAACGAGCCTGGAAGCAGGGCATCAGCCTTCGGTCTGGTGGCAGATTTTAGCCTTCCTGGTTCTGTCTGCCGGCGAGGTGCTGGTTTCTATTACAGGCTTGGAATATGCTTATACACAATCCCCTCCCTCTATGAAAAGCACCATGACTGCACTTTTCTACTTCACTTATTCAATAGGTACATTTTTTACTACGCTTATCAATGTTAATATATCAAACGGCGGTTTCTTCTCTTACTTTACCGGCGCTAAATATTTTTGGCTGTTTGTAGGCATCATCATGTTTTTTGTTGTTTTGTTCATCATTGTCAGCCCTTACATCAGGGAAAAAAGCTACCTGGCCGACCAGCACATTGGCGATGGGCTGCCCATTACAGATGATCAGACGCAAGAAATTCATCCGGATAATCCTATTGTATAGGAAAAGCGTACTTTTGCATCTTTAAATATAATTCCGCAAATTTCTGTGCCTGATAGTATAGTTATTATTCCCACTTATAACGAAAAGGAAAATATTGAACGGATGATCCGTAAGGTATTTTCCTTGCCTCATGATTTTCACATCCTGATTATTGATGACGGTTCGCCCGATGGTACGGCAACTATCGTAAAGGCCCTGCAGCAGGAATTTTCTGAATGTTTATTCATCGAAGAACGCAGCGGCAAGCAAGGATTGGGCACAGCATACATCTTTGGATTCAAATGGTGCATCCGGCATCAGTATGATTATATCTTTGAGATGGATGCCGATTTTTCGCACAATCCGGGCGACTTGCTGAAACTGCGGCAAGCCTGTATAGAGGGCGCTGATGTAGTAGTTGGCTCCCGCTATATCAAAGGTGTTAATGTAGTAAACTGGCCCATGAGCCGGGTGCTGATGAGCTACTACGCCTCTGTATATGTGCGCATTGTTACCGGCATTAATGTGCAGGATTCTACCGCCGGCTTTATGTGCTATAAGCGCCGGGTGCTGGAAACTATTAATTTAAATAAAATTAAGTTTATAGGTTACGCTTTCCAGATTGAGATGAAATATACTGCCATTAAGCACGGCTTTCGCCTGGTAGAAATTCCCATTATTTTCACCGACCGTACCGAAGGCACCTCTAAAATGTCGAAAGGTATATTTAAGGAGGCCGTGCTGGGCGTTATTCAAATGAAGCTGAACAGCATCTTCCGCAAATATCCTGAGGGATAGGGTTCAGGGTCATTATCATAATATTGTTTTGCGTTGATAATAAAGCCATCGATTTTTGCTAAATTTGTTGGTAATGAACGAAAATTTAAACCCGGATAAGGAACGCTTAACCAATACGGAACGTGATATTGAAAAGGTGTTACGCCCTCAGGCCTTTGAAGACTTTACCGGCCAGCATAAAATTTTAGCCAACCTGCGTGTGTTTGTACAGGCTGCCCGCCAGCGTGGTGAGGCGCTTGACCATGTGCTGCTGCACGGGCCACCGGGACTGGGTAAAACTACTTTGTCACACATCATTGCCAATGAGATGGGCGTAGGTATAAAAATAACCTCAGGGCCGGTTTTGGATAAGCCCGGTGATTTGGCCGGCTTGCTTACCAACTTAGAGCCGGGCGACATTCTTTTTATAGATGAAATACACCGCCTGAGTCCGTTAGTAGAGGAATATCTGTATTCAGCCATGGAAGATTTTAAGATTGACATCATGCTGGAAAGCGGCCCTAATGCCCGTTCAGTACAGATTTCATTAAACCCATTTACCTTAGTTGGCGCCACTACGCGTTCCGGCCTGCTTACAGCGCCTCTGCGTGCTAGGTTTGGCATCAACTCACGGCTGGAATACTATGATGCCAAGCTGCTCACTACTATTATTTTGCGTTCATCATCCATTTTAAATACGCCTATTACTGATGAGGGCGCTTACGAAATTGCCCGCCGCAGCCGGGGTACACCCCGTATTGCCAATGCACTGCTGCGCCGCACCCGCGATTTTGCCCAAATTAAGGGGGACGGTAATATTGATACTCCTATTGCTAACTATGCCCTCAACGCTCTTAATGTTGATGAGCATGGCCTTGATGAAATGGATAACAAAATACTCACTACCATTATTGAAAAATTTAAGGGTGGCCCGGTAGGCGTTAAAACTATTGCTACTGCTGTTGGTGAAGATGAAGGCACCATTGAGGAGGTTTATGAACCATTTTTGATTCAGGAAGGTTTTTTGATGCGCACTTCCCGCGGGCGCGAAGCTACTGATTTAGCCTATAAACATCTGGGGATATTACGTAAGGGCGGTACGCAGACTTTGTTTTAGAGCCGCTGGGCGTATGAGTGAGCCTACACACTATCAACACAGGCGAAAGAGTGCAGTTAAAACAGCCATAAAATTATTTGAGCAATACATAAAAGATAGGTTTAGGCTATTGATTAAAGTAAGCACTTTATAGTTATGTGGCTCTCCATTCTAAATACTCTCTTTAACAAACCCCTGCTGATCTCATGTAACGCTTATTGAAAAACAAGTTGCATATACAGCAAAGGTTGCTTCCAAAATATAACTACTTAATATAGCTGCCGACAGTCCATTCGGTCCGGCGCCGATAACGAGGGCATCAAAG
>CAXTCH010000025.1:0-16104 GCA_964241945.1 uncultured Mucilaginibacter sp. | reverse complement strand
AAACCTGCATCGCGCATTAAACGCAAATCCTTCACCAAATGCTTTAACGCAAATGCAGGTGGATATTCCCCTTTTAATAATGATGGTGTTTTGGCTTTGGTGGTAGTATTCCCTACCCCACCCTCATTGATGATGGTAAGCATTGTTTCCATACTTACGCCACCCTGGTTAGCAAAAAGTACTGTTTCTGCCAAGCCCTGCATATTTAAAGCCACTAAATAATTAATAGCCAGTTTGGCGGAGCTGCCGGTGCCAATAGGGCCAATGTGCAAAGTAAGTTTGCCCAAAGCGTCCAATACCGGTTTGGCTTTTTCAAAAGCTTCCATCTCTCCTCCCGCCAGGACAATCAGCGTACCTTCCTGAGCAGGTTTTACGCTGCCTGATACCGGCGCTTCTAAAAAAGAAACCCCTTTAGCAGTACAAAGTTCCTGCAACTCTTTAGACGTTTGCGCAGACACGGTACTTACGTTGATCAGCAATTTTCCCTCAGCGCCCTTTGAAAGCAAATCATTGAAAATCTCTTTGGCGGCCTTATCATCCGTTACCATTACCAAAACAATATCACTCTCCGCCGATAATTGCTGCGGTTTTTCAACGGCAGTAGCTCCTGCTTCCACCACCTCTTTATCTTTACCCGAGGTACGGTTATACACGCTTACTTCAAAACCGGCTTTTAGCAGGTTTTTTACCATTGGTGTGCCCATGTTACCCAAGCCTACCCATCCTATTTTATTATTGCTCATCAGTTGGTTTTTAATTGTAACAGCAACAATAAAAATGCATATAGGTTTATCAAATACCTGCAGAATGATGTTAGCGCAACGCTCTTCACTGCTTTACAGTGCCAGGAATGGACGACTTTAAACGGACACAATTCAATAAGGTTACAAATACTTTAAAATATTTTTTCAATCTGTAAATCCGCTTAAAACTTGTCTGCGTAAGTTTCCGGTGTGTGTCCCATTCAACTTACCTTTAACAATATCTGTACATGTACATTGATCACAACCTGGAAACTGATCGACTGAAAGCGGTAAATCGTTTTCTAAATCTGAATATCAGCCGTGAAAAAGAACTCCAAGACATTGTGCGCCTGGCAGCTTCTATATGCGAATCGCCGGTGGCGCTGATTACGCTGATTGAAAAAGATATCCAGCATTTTAAATTTAAAATCGGGACTGATTTAAGCGAAAATTTAAGAAAAAATTCCTTTTGCGATCATCTGATTGAAAATCAGGAAGTGATGGTAGTTAATGACCTTACAAAGGACAAACGCTTTTTGCAAAATCCGTTAGTAAACGGTGATTCACATATGCGTTTTTATGCCGGCGCACCGTTAACTACCCACGAAGGCAAGAATGTGGGCAGCATCTGTGTGCTCGACCAGGAGCCGAAAGAGCTCAACCAGCACCAAAAAGATATGCTTGCTATCCTGTCCAGGCAAGTCATTAATATCCTGGAATTTGAATTAAGTCTTAACTTATTAAAGGAACAATATAACGAAGCTGAAAATACAGCTAACAAGCTCCGTTCTTTCTTTGAAAGCTCACCTGCCAGCCATGCCTTGCTAGATAAAAACTATGAGGTAATTACTTACAACAAAACGCTGGCCGCGTTTATTTCGCAGATGTATGGTGTTAAGCTCCACATCGGCATGAAAGCCACTAATTATATGAATCGGGCTTACATACGGAATTTCATCAGGAATTTTAATAGAGCTGCTGATGGCGAAACGGTGGTAAGCGAACGTGAAATTGTACATCCCATAGCAGGCAAGCACTGGTTTCGGTTTGTGTATAACCCTGCCTATGATCGCAGCGGAAACATCATCGGCATTTCGTGGAGTGCAACTGATATCAATGAAAGTAAGCAGCATGAGCAGAAGATACTGGAACAAAATAATGCGTTGCGCCGCATTGCCTATGTACAATCGCATGACTTCAGAAAACCGGTAGCCTCCATTTTAGGCTTGCTTAACGTAATGAAGTTAGAAGGGAACAGCGTGGAACTGCACAATGAATGTATGCACATGATTGAGCAGGCTGCCCATGAGTTGGATAACACTATTAAAGATATTGTTTACAGCACCGAACCGGTACTCAACCAAACCAATAACATGAATTTGAATGGCCGCCGTTTACTTATGGCTATATAGTGTAATTGCTTAAATTGCCATCCATATAGCTATATGAAATATATGGATGCACAATTACCGCAAACGGACAGGTTAACGAACGCCCAAAGAATTTGGTCTATTATTGGCGGTTCACTGGGCAACCTAGTTGAATGGTACGATTGGTATATCTATTCAGCTTTCTCACTCTACTTCGCTTCTGTATTTTTGCCGAAGGGAAGTCAAACTGCCCAGTTACTTAACGTGGCCGGTATATTTGCCATCGGCTTTTTTATGCGCCCTATAGGCGGCTGGCTGATGGGTGCTTACGCGGACCGGCACGGGCGCAAAAAAGCGCTTACCCTTTCCGTATTGCTCATGAGCGCCGGATCATTAATTATTGCCTTTGCGCCGGGCTGCAAACAAATTGGTGTAGCTGCGCCAGTACTATTGGTATGTGCGCGCATCATACAGGGCTTAAGCGTAGGAGGCGAATATGGTACCAGCGCCACTTACCTCAGCGAGATGGCCACCCGCAGGCATCGAGGCTTTTATTCCAGCTTTCAATACGTTACTTTAATTATGGGGCAGCTGATTGCCTTAGGCGTGTTGATTATGTTACAACACGTATTTTTAAATGAGCAGCAATTGCACGTGTGGGGATGGCGCATTCCGTTTGCTATCGGAGCGTTGCTGGCTATCACGGTAATGTATTTGCGGCGCAGTTTACACGAGCCGCAAGCTTTCACTAAAGAAGCCCAGCATCCCGACCGCGGAACGTTGAAACTACTGTTTCGCTACCCCAAAGCAGTGCTCACAGTTGTCGGGCTAACGCTGGGCGGTACCGTCGCATTTTATACTTTCACTACCTATATGCAGAAGTTTTTGGTTAATACCGCCGGTTTTACGGCGGCTGTGGCTACCCTAATCTCTACCTCAACGCTGGTGATATTTATGCTGCTGCAACCGGTATTCGGATTATGGTCCGACCGAATTGGCCGTAAGCCTTTGCTGATTGGCTTTGGAATACTGGGTACTTTGACCACTGTATTACTGCTCACGCAATTGGGTAATACTCACAGTGCCTGGATAGCCGCAGGCCTGATTACTATAGCACTGGTTATTGTAAGCGGTTACACATCCATTAACGCCGTAGTGAAGGCCGAGCTTTTTCCGGCCGAAATCAGGGCGTTAGGCGTTGGCTTTCCTTATGCCATTGCAGTTTCGCTGTTTGGCGGCACCGCAGAATACTTAGCTTTATGGTTTAAAGATGCCGGGCATCCGCAATGGTTTTATTGGTATGTAACCGGCTGTATTTTTATCTCCCTGCTGATTTATGTTTTTATGAATGATACGCATAAGCATTCAAAAATTGAAGATTAGATTTTTAAATAGAAGCAAAAAGTAACTCCTCTTTACAATTATGATTTTTATAAAAATGCGATGCTGCTTCTAAATAATCTTTTCAGTGTGTATTTTGAAGCCGATATTCCATTATACCCATGCACAGAAGAAATTTTATCAAAAGCAGTTCTTTAGCCGGATTAACGCTATCTGCCCTTGCGGCCTCCTCTTGCAACACTGCTTCACCATCAACAGGCAGCACAGCGTCAGGCGATGACTTCAAAGACGATTTTGAGCTGAACGAAACTACCATTGACCAACTGCAACAGGAGATGAAAAGCGGTAAGCAAACCTCGCGCGCTATTACCGATTTGTATTTAAAACGGATACAGGACATTGACCAGGCTGGCCCCGGCCTGCATGCAGTAATTGAAGTAAACCCTGATGCCCAAAATATGGCTGATGCTATGGATAACGAACGCAAAAACGGCAAGGTACGCGGTTCCTTACATGGCATTCCGGTATTGGTAAAAGATAATATCAATGTATCGGGCAAGATGATGACAACCGCTGGTTCGCTTGCATTAGAGGGGCACATGGCTGCGGAAGATGCTTTTATTATAAAACAATTAAAAGCAGCCGGTGCAGTAATTTTAGGTAAAACCAATTTAAGCGAGTGGGCCAACTTCCGTTCCAGCCATTCCACCAGCGCCTGGAGCAGCCGGGGACGGCAAACTAAAATGCCGTATATTTTAGACCGTAACCCCAGCGGGTCGAGTTCAGGTTCGGGTTCGGCCGCTGCGGCCAATCTTTGTACGGTGGCTATTGGTACCGAAACTGACGGTTCAGTAGTATCACCTTCTTCGGTAAACGGGTTGGTAGGCATCAAACCAACTGTTGGCTTACTGAGCCGCACCGGAATCATTCCTATTTCAAAAACACAGGATACCGCCGGCCCGATGGCACGTACGGTAAAAGATGCAGCTCTGTTATTGAGCGCCCTGGCTGGCGTTGACGCGGCTGATACATACACCTTGAGCAGTAAGGGAAAAGCACAGGATTACGCGCAAGGCTTGGATGCCAATAGCTTACAGGGCAAACGTATTGGTGTGGAAAAATCCTTCTTTAAAGGAAACGACAATATAGTGAACACCTTTAAAGCAGCATTGGACGTTTTAAAAACTAAAGGCGCAACCATAGTGGAAATTGATCTGCTTAATGCTTTAAAAGATGCAGGCCCGGCAGAATTTACAGTATTGCTGTATGAATTTAAAGATGGCCTGAACCAATACCTCAGCAAAGCCAACTCAAAAGTAAAAAGTTTGCAGGAGGTAATTGAATTTAATAAACAAAACGCCGGTAAAGCCATGCCTTATTTTCAGCAGGAAACTTAAGAACTGGCACAGCAAAAAGGAGATTTGGCCAGTAAAGAATATACAGATGCCCTGCAAAAATCAAACACCACGGCGCGCAATGCCATTGATAACGCTTTGAAGCAAAATAAGCTGGATGCCATTACGGGCATCACCAACGGCCCGGCCTGCTGCATAGATTTAGTCAACGGTGATTATGATACCGGCTTTTCTTTCTCCTCTCCGGCCGCTATGGCGGGGTATCCGCACATCACCGTCCCGATGGGATTGGTGCATGGCTTGCCGCTGGGACTGTCATTTGTTGGAAGCGCTTATCAGGAGGCAGCTTTGATTAAACTGGCCTATGCTTATGAGCAAGCCTCGAAGAAAAGAACAGCGCCGACATTTAAAAAAGATTTGCTTTCGTAAGTTTGTGTAAAGCATCGCCATGGCCGCCGTTAAATTACCCAAAAAGATACTCGCCCGTCAGCACGAAATTGTGAACGATTTTTTGCTGCATATTGACAGGCATCTGGCTGATTTGCTATCGGGTAAAACAGAAACCATGCATGAGATCAGAGACTTTGCTGGGTTACAGCACATACACCCTACACATTTAAGTAATACCATTAAACTAACCACAGGTAAGGCACCCTGTTATTTCTTTGAAGAACGCATCATGAAGATTGCCAGGCAGCAACTGGTGGAAACCAATAAGCCAGTGGCCGAGATTGCTGCCCTGTTAACTTTTGACCCTTCCAACTTTACCAAATTTTTCAAACGTTTTGAGGGCACTACGCCTAAACAATTCCGCGAGGCTGCTTTTGCCTCCCGACTACAGGAAGCGGAAACTGTAACCATTTAATCTGAAACACTCACCATTTTATCTGAAACTATTACCATTATAATCAAGGCTATGCTGCCGAATTTTGTGTTGCAATAATCATTTATACAAATATTATGGAATCAACACAAAAGATAGCCCTGGTTACCGGCGGCAGTCGGGGTTTGGGGAAAAATGCGGCTTTAAAAATTGCCGATAAGGGCATTGACATCATTGTGGTGTACCGCAGCAAAGCCGGCGAGGCCAATGATGTGGTACAACAAATTACCCAAAAAGGCCGCAAGGCAATAGCCCTGCAGTTGGACGTAGCCAACGTAAAACAATTTGATAGTTTTTTTGAACAACTGGGCAAACAGTTGCAGCAAACCTGGAACCGCCCTGCTTTTGATTTTTTAATTAACTGCGCAGGTATTGATGCTGCATCGCCGTTTAAGGATACTACTGAAGAAGATTTTGATAACCTGATGAACGTGCATTTTAAAGGAACGTATTTTTTAACTCAAAAAGCGCTGCCCTATCTGGCTGACGGCGGCCGGATTATTAACTTCTCGAGTGGCCTGGCGCGATTTGCCACCCCCGGGTACGCAGCTTATGCCTCTATGAAAGGCGCAATTGAAGTGTTTACCCGCTACCTGGCTAAAGAGTTAGGAAATCGCCAAATTGCAGCAAATGTGGTAGCACCCGGTATTATTCACACCGATTTTACACAAAAGGCTTTTGACAGTCATCCCGGCCTGGAAGAATACATGAACCAAGTTACGGCTTTAGGTCGTGTTGGCGAACCGGATGACATTGGCGGCGTTGTAGCCTTTTTGTGCACACCGGAAGCCCAATGGATTAACGCCCAGCGCATAGAAGCCTCAGGCGGAATGTTTTTGTAGGTCCGTAAGTAAAATTATGTTGTGCTGATGCGATTTTGACTTTTTAATTTTGAGTTTTGATCTAACCCTTAGTGCGCCATATTCACCGGCTGGTGACGGAAGTTGCCACCGGTGTAATACTCATCAGAAAATAAAGTGGACGGAATGACAATATTGGGATATTTAGCGTAATAATAGGCTTTTTGCCTTCTTGGACTAAAAGCGTTAATTACTTTTACACTAAAGGTCTTAATGGTAAACAACTGGATGCCCCTGCTTATGGTAAGTATACACTGCGGAGCACCGTTTAAACGATAATTGTAATCTTCAGCAACGGTCTCCAACTGAATATCCACATACTCTCCATATTGAAAAATTTCTGCAGCGCGTTCTGCGCGGTTAGCTACCGATCGGTAATAAATGAAAAGTATACCTCCCATCATAAGAAGCATACTCCACACGGCAATGTTACCCATTACAAGTCCTGCCAGTACTGTAAGCGGAATACCGAAAGCCAACGTAAAAATTAACACAAAAGGAAAACGTGGTTTATAAAAATGCGCAATACGTGCAGCAGCTTCTTCAGTTAAAGGCCGGGTACTTTCCATAAAAGAAATTTATTATTTCAACACTATAAACTTATAATGGTTTAGAAAATTGTGTACAACCGCCTATTTTCCAGTGTTTTCATGCAGAAATTTTAATTTCTTAAAGCCGGGCAGAAATTTTCATCTTTGCAGCATGAGCAAACTGTGGCAAAAAACTACGACAGTTAATGAATGGGTCGAGAACTTTACCGTAGGGCATGATCGCGAACTGGATCAGCAAATGGCAGCTTTTGACGTGCTGGGCTCACTGGCACATACCCGTATGCTGAATACTATCGGCTTGCTGGATGATAAAGACTTAGCACTGGTACAGCAAGAACTAAAGCATATCTATCATGAAATTCAGGAAGGGCAGTTTACTATCGAGCCGGGTGTAGAGGACGTACACTCTCAGGTGGAATTGCTGCTTACGCGTCGCATTGGTGAAGCCGGCAAAAAGATACACAGCGGCCGCTCCCGCAATGACCAGGTACTGGTTGACCTGAAACTCTATTTTCGCCACGAGTTGCAGCAGGTAGTACAACAAGTGCAGGAATTGTTTATCCGCCTCACAGACCTTAGCGAGCAGCATAAAGACGTGTTGCTTCCTGGATATACCCATTTGCAAATTGCCATGCCCTCTTCTTTCGGCCTGTGGTTTGGTGCCTACGCCGAAAGCCTTACTGATGATTTGGAAATGCTGTTAGCTGCCTACCGGGTAACTGATAAAAACCCGTTGGGATCAGCAGCCGGATATGGCTCATCGTTTCCGCTCAATCGTACATTAACCACACAGTTGCTGGGCTTTAACAGCTTAAATTATAATTCGGTTTATGCCCAAATGGGTCGTGGTAAAACCGAGCGTATTATTGCCCAGGCGCTTTCGTCGGTAGCTGCTACTTTAGGGAAATTGGCTATGGATAACTGCCTATATTTAAGTCAGAATTTCAGTTTTATCAGCTATCCTGAAAACCTCACCACCGGCAGCAGCATTATGCCGCATAAAAAGAACCCGGATGTGTGGGAGATTATGCGGGGCAAATGTAATCGGCTGCAAGCCCTGCCCAATGATATAGCATTGATGACCACCAACCTCCCTTCGGGCTATCACCGCGAAATGCAGCTGCTTAAAGAACTTTTATTTCCGGCATTTACTGAGTTGAAAGGCTGTTTACAAATGGCTGCCTTTATGCTGGAACATATTCAGGTGAAAAGCGGGATTCTGGAAGATGCCAAATACAAATATCTGTTCAGTGTTGAAGAAGTAAACCGGATGGTACTTGATGGCACACCTTTCAGAGACGCATATAAACAGGTAGGACTGGCCATTGAACAAGATAATTTTAACCCTGCAAAGCAGTTACATCATACCCATGAAGGAAGCATCGGTAATTTAAATACTATAGAAATTAAAACACTGATGGAAAACATAGTACAACAGTTCAATTTTGACCGTGCTGCCAGCGCCATACAAACTTTAATTGCCTGATTTTAGATGATGAACGGACAAAACAGAAAAGATATTTACCCGGGTCTCGAGGTTGATGTCATATTAAAAAAAGATCAGCACAGCGGGCAACTTACCCGGGGTGTTGTAAAAAACTTGCTCACCAGCGCCTCCTATCACTCCCGTGGTATTAAGGTACGACTGGAGGATGGCCAGATAGGCCGCGTTGCTTATATTATTGAGGAAGACGAATAATCTACCACGAGGCTATCGCCACGTCATGCGTATACTGGGGCGAATACAGTACTTCTACTTTATCGCCTACCTGTAAGTGGCTAATGGTGCTCAGAGGGGGAACGGTGGAAACTGCTTCTACAAATGGGGCACCTTCATCGGGTGCTATTTTAAGCACCAAGCGCATACCCGGTGCTGAATTAAACCAGCTTCCTTCATCAAATGAATTTACGATAACGGCTTCCCCCTTCATTCCGTAATTTTCGAGAAACCAAACGTTAACAGGCGGAAAAATAAATCCGCCCAACAGCGTTACTATAAATGCCGCAATCAAAAGTTGCCGGAGATAAAAGCGCTTTCCTATAGCTTTCTTTTTAACCCAAAAACTTATGAGTAAGCAGAAAAAACCTACCGTAAATAAAATGAATAAATTGTGTACGGATAAAATATGAAGTACCCAAGCCGCAGCAGCTCTCATAATCAATTAACTTTTGTACCTTTTCTTTGTTATACTAACTAATGTGTACGTAAGCCTCATTTAAAAGTTACTACTTTCTTAATACCCCTTTATATATGCCTCAAAACACTACCCGCGAAAAAAGTGTAGAAATTCAGTTGGATGCCCATCACCGTATTTATATCGCCTTGCTTATAAGTGTAGGTGTATATTTTGGTTTCCGGCATATTATAAGCGGGCAGGAATTAATATTACTCATTTGGATATGCTTTGGCATGAGTCTGATTATTTCTCAGTGGGTAATTATTCTTACGGCCCACCCCCGTGATATTGTTAAGATTGCCCGCCTGCAGGATTCCAGCCGGTCGCTCATCTTTATTTTCGTAGTGTTTGCTTCATTAATCAGCTTGGGCGCTATATTTCTGCTGCTGCAATCTTCCAAGTTAGTATCGAAGGAACAGATCACTGCACATGTGCTGCTTTCGTTTGGTTCAGTGGTTGTCTCGTGGTGGTTGGTCCACACGGTGTTTACTATGCGTTATGCGCATGAGTATTATGACACCACCACAGATGATGGTAAAACTAAACCGATGGGTGGCCTGGATTTTCCGGGAGATTTAAAATTTCCTGATTATATGGACTTTGTTTACTTCTCGTTCGTTATCGGAATGACCTTCCAGGTGTCGGATGTAGAAATATCTTCGCCTCACATACGGCGCCTGGCGTGGGCACACGGGCTGATTTCATTCTTGTTTAATACTGCAATTGTGGCACTGGGCATCAATATCGTATCAGGGTTGGTGGCGCATTAATCAAAAGTGGTATAAATGAGTTAAGCAAGGTGTTGATTGTATATTTAATTGGTCGGGTAGGATGGCAACTGACTATTAACCGTGACGACCTGAAAGCCGTTGTTGCCTACAGGTAAAACTGATCACCTTAGCAATTGCTTCATTTTACCTTTTATTTGAGTAAGTTACACGAACGGCATGTTATTGGCATAAGCTTAAGCAACCAAATTAAATTACAACGCTATGAAAAATTCAACTAAAACCGAAATTGTTCTTAAGGCATTAGACCTTGAATTGAAAAAATTATTAGCGCAGGACTTAGCCCAGTTCAAGGCAATTAAACAGGTTAATATTCAAAGCAGAGCTCAACAGGCTGCATAGTTATAGATACTATACATATTTAATTAAAAGAGGGTGAAGAAAGGATGCTTAGCAATAAGCATCCTTTTTTGCTTTTACTGAGGTATTTGTATTTAACTGATAATTTACATATAGTTTTAGGAAATTACTTTAACAATTTCGCCTGTCATTACATATTTCACAATGTGGCATGTAAATTGGGTGCTTAATGCATATCTTAATTACCTGAATAATTAATGAAGAAGCGTATTTTAATTGTAGATGACGAGGTAAGTATAATTGAAGCTTTGGAGCTGATGCTTACCCTGCATGGTTATGACGTTTGTACGGTGCAAAGGGGCGATAAAGTATTTGAAAATATTGTCACCTATCACCCTGATTTAATTTTGATGGATGTGATGCTGGCCGGAATGGACGGCCGGACCATATGCCGCGCACTGAGGGCCATAGACAGCACCAGCCATATTCCGATTATATTGCTTTCCGGCGGGAACTATGAAACGGAGAGTATCATCCGGCAAAGCTTTGCCGACGATTTTATTCCCAAGCCCTTTGATATGTATGAGCTAATTGGTAAAGTACAGGGCAGACTGTCGGTAGCGTAAACTTACCTTATAAATCTGTGAAGCGGGTATGGATGCGTTTTACATAATTGCGTATATCAAGCACGATACCGGCGCAGAAATAAAATATAATGGGAAACCCTACCGCCAAAAAAGAAGAATAAATAAAAAATAACCTGATTTTAGCTATAGATATATTCAGCTTTTCGCCTAAATAAGTACATACTCCAAAGGAGTAGCGTTCAAAAAATGTTAATATTCGCTGTAGCATATCAGTATCTGTTTAATAGATGATTTCCAACTCCGCACTGTAAACATTTTTTATAGTTGCAATAACTGCTTTTTAGTTCGAGCAATGCCTGTGTATCAAAAGCATTTTTTGAGGATACGCCTAATTCGGCAAAGCCGCTGATGATACTATTTTGCTCGGCCGGTAAATGTTCAAGCAGTTGCAAACTCCGGTCGATATATGTTTGCTGTTGTTGATGCCTGCCATAAGCAAACAGCAACCTGACTACCGTATTCAGCAAGATGTTATCAACTGAAGAAGCGCCCATTACTTTATCCGTCTCTTTACCCGAGAGAACATCAAACCGATAGTGTGAACTCCAATAGCTATTAACCTGCAAATTACTAAAAAGTTTACGTAAGTTGCCCACCTCAGCAGTTTCCAATATTCTTGAAAACAAATGATTGCTTTGCTGTATTAGGGCCGCAAATTGCGCTAAGCGGATGGTGGGGAAATTTTGCGGCCTTAAACGTAAAAATTTCCACAAATGCTTTTCAACTGAAGGTACCAATTGATATTTATGGCGCAGATACAAAAATTCTTTTTTTAACGCCTTTGGGTATTCATCCGCAAATTCATCTTCCAACAGCCCGGCTTGCCCAAAAATGAGCGCCTCAACTTGCAAGGTGTTATTTTTATACTTAGCCAGGATAACCTGCGGTAATGATTTAGCCATCAGCTCAAAAGGCAAAGCGTTAACACTAAAGCCAAAATTTGCTGCCAGCAGTTGATAGAAAGTTTCCTCCCAATTGCCGCGATTATGGTTTAACAAAGCAATTACAGCTTCCGATTTGCGTTCCAGGCGCTCTACTAAAGTTCGGGCCAGCCAGGTTTGCAAATTTAAAGCCGAGACTGTACTGATACCGCTTTCGCAGGGAATAATAGTTTGCGGCCCGTACATTAACTGGTGATAACGACCATACAGATCGGCGGAGAGGCGGCCTTTAAGCACCAAAGTGGGCAAGCGGCGGCCATTTGCCAGTGTTACCGGCTGGTCATCTTCGTACACCACATGCAATATTACATTATCATAAGCCTTGTCGGTGGTATGTCCGTGCTTATACCAATCGGCCGAGGCTATATGCACCTCAACATTTCCCGCCCAGGTGGTATCCCCTATTTTGATACGCGCGTTTTGAAAATCGGGCCCGGCGTGTTGATTAAGCATTCCGGGTAAAAGTACTTCAAGGGTTTCACCTGCCACGGTTTGCAGTTGATTGCGGTCGTACAATCTGTACCGCCATACATAGTGCAAAAAGTCTTCAGTGAAAAGCATGACACAAGATAGCTAAAGCAGATGCAAGAAGCAAGAGACAAAAATCAAGTCTTACAATAAAAAAAGGGTTAAACTAATTAACCCTTTTTTTATTGATTTTATTTTGCTCTGTTATGCTGAGGGCGCTGCAGGGCTGGCGGCGGTATAAGCTTTCCACAACTCATCCAGCGTTTTGCCGGTCAGTTTCTGCCAGCTTTCAGCAGTGTATGTATGGTTGCGTAATTGTTTGTCTAATTCCTTCACCAGGCCGGACTTATTAGTATCTTCTATCCATAATAAAAAACGGGCGGTAATACGGTAGCTGTTTTCATAGCTTTGTCCTCCCTTATAAGCCGGCAACTTCCACTTAGCTGCATCATTGTTGATGCCAAATTTATAACGGGCAAAATCAGCAATCCCCTCTGTCAGCCATCCGGGGCCAATGCTTTCGCCATAATCCTGCACAATATGCATCCCTTCGTGAGTTACCACGTCGATGTCTTCAGGGCGGGCATGCAGCCAGTGCGAACTAATCAAAATATGAGCATTCCCGGTTTCGGCTACGCCTTTATAAGCCGTGTCAATATTAATGAACACTTCTTTGGCCGTGTGTTTATTATAAGCCTTAGCCAGTTTCGGGTAAACATCAAAAAAAGTGTTGATCACCCTTTGCTGTTCTGCTTCGGGCAGTGTGCTGTCGTTATTAGCAAAGGTTAGGGTGTAGCCGTAACGTTTGTAAACAGCAGGCTGCTGCTGGGCCTGTGCATAGGTCATCCAACCGGTAAGGAGCAGCAATGTTGAATAAAATTTATAGTTCATAGCTTATATTTCGGCGGCTAAGATAGCAGTAAAATAATTTACCTTTTATCCCATTGAGCAGATTAGCCTGCCAATAAACGTTGAGCACAAATAAAATTTGATGTATTTTTGCGCTATACCAACAGGAATTCATTTTCCTTAAGGCACCATGACAACTATTGATACCTTATACCAGCAAGCCGTTCCACTGCTGCAACAATTAATTTCCATCCCCTCTTTTAGCCGCGAAGAAGATAAAACCGCTGAAGTAATTGAACATTTTCTGCAAGAGCGGGGCGTAAAAACTTTTCGTAAGCTTAATAATATCTGGGCCTACAATAAACATTTCGATCCGGCTAAGCCTACCCTCCTGCTAAATTCACACCACGATACCGTAAAACCAAATTCGGGTTATACACGCGATCCTTTTATGCCATCTATTGAAGACGGAACACTATACGGCTTAGGCAGTAATGACGCCGGCGGGCCGTTGGTATCCCTCATCAGTACCTTTTTGCACTTTCACAAACTTGAAGGCTTGAAATATAATTTCTGCCTGGCCACCACAGCTGAAGAAGAGATATCCGGTGTAAACGGGCTGGAATTGATCATTCCTGAATTAGGCCAACTGGAATTTGGTATCGTGGGTGAGCCGACACAGATGCAACTGGCGATTGCCGAGCGCGGCTTAATGGTACTGGACTGCACCGCCTATGGTAAAGCCGGCCACGCTGCCCGTGAGGAAGGCGAGAACGCTATCTACAAAGCACTGCCCGATATCGAGTGGTTTCGCACCTATCATTTCCCTAAGGTATCGGAAATATTCGGCCCCATTAAAATGTCTGTTACCATTATTAACGCAGGATCACAGCACAATGTAGTACCGGCTGCCTGTACGTTTACAGTGGACGTACGGGTAACCGACGCTTACCGTAATGAAGAAGTACTGGACATCATCCGTCAACATGTAAACTGCGAAGTGAAACCGCGTTCGGTGCGGCTAAAGCCATCAAGTATTGACAAAAATCATCCGGTAGTGCGAGCCGGTATCGCCTTGGGGCGACACACCTATGGTTCCCCCACCACTTCTGACCAATCGTTACTGGACATCCCATCGTTAAAAATCGGCCCTGGCGATTCGGCCCGCTCCCATACGGCTGATGAATATATTCGCCTGGATGAAATCAAAGAAGGTATTGAATTGTATATTCAATTACTGGAAAATATAAATTAACCATGAAATATAATCTGCAGCCTGTATTGGCAAACAGTAAAGTAACACTGCGCCCCTTACAAGCCGTTGATGAGGTGTTGCTGCAGCCGGTAGCAAACGAAAAAGATCTTTGGATTTACGGGCTTGCTGATTTATCAAAACCAGGAGAACTGCATAAGTATATCAATAAGGCCATTGCCGACCGCGAGGAAGGGAATTGTGCGGCATGGACGGTTTATGATCATAAAAGCAATCAGGTGGCCGGCTGTACCCGATTAATGGAGATCAACCCGTATAACGGAAGTGCGCACATCGGCGCTACCTGGATTGGGCAGACCTGGCAGGGTACGGGCCTTAACCGTGCTATGAAGTACGAAATATTAAATTATGCGTTTGAAAAGCTAAAGCTTAACCGTATTGAATTTCGGGTTGACGAGCGTAACATGCGCTCGCGGCGGGCTGTATCGGGCATTGGTGCACATCAGGAAGGGATACTGCGCCAGCACATGAAAACGCATGACGGCTTTTTGCGAAATACTGTGTTTTACAGTATCCTGAAAAGTGAGTGGCCGAAAATTAAACAAAAGAACTTCACCGATTACGGCGGCTGATTTATGGAGTTTGGAAAAGTACGGCCTGAACAATTAGCTGCCATTGATTTCAGCCTCCCGCCTGACCCGGAATTTACAACTGCGGTACTAAAATCGGCTCCCCGCTTATCCTATCCGTTACCGGTATACGTAGGTTGCCCTACCTGGGCACATAAGGAATGGAAAGGCTTTCTGTATCCGGCTAAAACCAAGGACACTGATTATTTAACTGAATACGCCAGGCAGTTTAACAGCATTGAGCTCAATGCCACTTATTACCGGGTATTTAACGAGACAGACATCAGTAAATGGAAAGCCAAAGCTGAAGCAAATCCTGATTTCAAATTTTGTCCTAAGTTTCCCCAAATCATCAGTCACCTGAAACGGCTTAAAAATGTGCAGGAATTAACCACTGATTTTTACAGGGGAATTTTAGCTTTTGGCGAACACTTAGGTCCGGTTTTTCTGCAATTAAGCGATACCTTCAGCCCGAAGAATTATACAGATTTAAGCGTTTTTCTAAAAGATCTGCCGGTAGACGTTCCAGCCTTCGTTGAGCTGCGTGATGAAGCATGGTTTTCCGATTCCCGTGCGCGCGAAGCTGCATTTAGCCTGATGCACGATTTGCAAATCGGCGCCATTATTACAGATGTGCCCGGCCGCCGGGATTGTGTTCATCTTTACCTGCCCTCGCCTCATGCTTTTATCCGCTTTGTGGGTAACGATTTGCACCCTACGGACTATCTGCGGCTGGATGCCTGGGTGGAACGTATTGTGGAATGGCACCGGCAGGGTTTACAAAGCCTGTATTTTTTCGTTCATCAGCATGACGAACTGACGACGCCGAAAACTGCTGACTATTTCATCGCTCAACTTAACAAGCGGTTAGATTTAAAAGTTAAGCGACCGCATTTGACCTTACCTCAGCAGCAACTATTTTAAAACCATAGACCGCTTTACACATTGAAAGCGGCACCATTAAGGAAGCCCGTTTGGCGATGGGCGGC
>CAXTCH010000024.1:10298-16121 GCA_964241945.1 uncultured Mucilaginibacter sp. | reverse complement strand
GGACTGGACGGAGTATGGAGCGCATGTGGAGGGAGACGACTTGCGCTTTCCGCTCGATGCGCTCTGGGCGGACGAAGCGATCAGCTATGTGGGCCTCGACTGGTATCCGCCGATGGCCGACTGGCGCGACGGCACCGATCATGCCGATGCAGCGTTCGGCGACGGGCGGTCGCGAGACTATCTGGCCGCCAACATCGCGGGCGGCGAGGCGTTCGACTGGTACTATGCGGACGAGGATGGCCGATTCAAAGACGAAGTGCAAAAAATTGCGGACGACTACGGTTTGGCCATGCCCGATAACTGGACGCTGGAACTTTTGTTTGATGCCGAAGTTCCGCCCGAAGTTACACGCGTGCCCGGAATGGATGCAGCTTTGTTTATTAAAACCAACAAGCATTTTATCAGGCAATCGGTAACCGCTTATTTGAGGGCGCTGAACGGTGAAACCGATCAGCCGGAATACGAAATTACTTCTGATACAAAAACTATAAATATCGGCCGGGATAAACGGGCACAGGCGGCCGATGGCTTTTTTAGAACTAACCATATTGCTTTCCCTTCTGCTTCTGTAAATCCGGCCAATAAATATGTAAGCCGGCAACATGCACACGTAGAGTGGAACAGTGAAGCCAACTGTTTTGTATTGTATGCTGATGAAGGCGGCGTACCGCCGCGTAACAAAATAAAAATCCGTACAGCGGCAAGCGAAGAACCCATTAAACTGCATTCGGTAGAAATAGGGCACCATCTGGCTGAAGGCGACCAGGTGATTTTAGGTGAATCGGCAGTGCTGGAGTTTAGTTACCGGCCCGAATAATCATGAGCAAGATTTTTACTATCGTAGAAGGGCTGGAGAACCTGGGTGCTATGCGTACCGGCGGGCAGGGTTCTGTATACAAGGGGCGCCGGCAGGCCAGCATTTACACTGCTGTTAAGTTGTTGCCAACCCCTATTTATGCAGAGAGCGCCGACGATAAAAACTATCGCAGTTTTCAGAACGAGGTGGAAAAGCTACGCAAGGTAAATGAGCAGGCATCACCTTATGTAGTAAAAATACTAAGCTCGGGCCTTACCGAAAGTGGCTCGCTGCCCTTTATTGAGATGGAGTACATTGAAGGGCCGGATTTGTGCGAACTGCTGCAGGAGCCGCATCCTAAATTATTTCCCATCCGTGAAGTAATCAAAGTGGCCGACCAACTGGCCGCTGCCCTGGCACATTGCCACCGGGTAGGTGTGCAGCACGGCGATGTGAAAAGCAATAATGTGCGTTATAATACCCGGAGCGGCAATTATGTGCTGCTCGATTTCGGCTTAGCCCTGATGAATCAGGAGCAGCGCCGTACCAGTATGCGCCAAGCCGGAGCCATTGAATTTATGGCGCCCGAGCAAAACGAGGGACTGATGCTACCGCAAACCGATGTGTACAGTTATGGCGTAGTGCTTTATGAGTTATTGACCGGCCGTGTGCCGTTTCCGCTGGAGAGCCATAGCGAAACGGCCCGTAATGCGGTGATGTTACAGCACATGGAAGCTGCTATTCCTGACATAGATTTGCTACGGCAATCTAATCTACCGGAAGAATGGCCGGCTGAAATAAAGGCAAGGGAAAGCATTATTCCGGCCTGGTTGGTGGATGTAATCAGCAAATGCCTCAGCAAAGACCCTAAAGACCGTTATGCTGATGGTATACAGTTACAGGAGGCGGTGGGGCAGGGCAGTCTCATAACTCCGGTAACCGTATTGACGGCCGGTCCAGTAATAAGCGAAAGGGATGTAATAGAGCCATCGAATGCTGCCACAGCAATGACACCCGCTTTGCAGAACGAGAATGAGCGGCTGCAAACACTGGTTAACCAGTTACAACAGGATAAGCAGGAGCAAGAAAAAAAGCTGAATACGGTACAGACGCTGTTACTGCGGGCCGGCGGAACTTACAATGCAGCTAAAGGAGCTTTCGAGCTTAAAGATTCAATTCTTCATATTTCGCGTTATAAAATAGGCCTTGGTGTTATAGCAGTCATGCTGGCGTTTGCGGGCTTTGCCCGGTATGTAGATTATCGTGCCCGTCACCGGAATTTACTGCCGCCCGTTACTTATAAAATTAATTACTTGCCGGCCTTACGCATGGCTTTACCCGGCATCCGGCCTTTTCCAACAGATACCTTCACTTATCCTAAAAGAGGCAATAGGGCATCATCCCGCTATAAATGGCAACAGCCCGCTGTACAAAAACCAAAAAAGAAACGTCACCGGCTTTTCGGTATTTTCTTTTAATTTTCAGAAACGAGATATCAAAATATTGCCTGATCAGCTTCAGATACGCTGTTACCGGTTTACGATTAACCTTCCATTCACAACTTTTAAATGAATTTGGCTGCTGAAAGCCTACAAAAATTGGTAAGCTTAAATAGAACTTTATATTTGTAAGCGTAACATTTTATTTCCTTGCTCCGCTTATGAAATTACAAAGGCTGTATCTCGCCGCTTCCTTGTTGTTAGCTTCACATTTAACATTTTCACAATCGGCCGTTTTTGAGCCGGCAGAATATGTAAACCCGCTTATGGGTTCGCAATCCAAGTATAGCTTATCTACCGGAAACACCTATCCGGCTATAGCCGTGCCCTGGGGTATGAACTTCTGGACGCCCCAAACCGGTAAAATGGGCGATGGCTGGCAATACACTTACGATGCCGACAAGATTAATGGCTTTAAGCAAACCCATCAGCCCTCACCGTGGATGAATGATTACGGGCAGTTTGCTATTATGCCGCTTACCGGTAAACTCCGGTTTACACAAAAGGACAGGCAAAGCTGGTTTAGCCATAAAGCTGAGGTAGCCAAACCTTATTACTACAGCGTTTTTTTAGCGGATGATGATATCACTACCGAGATTGCACCTACGGAGAGAGCTGCACAGTTCAGGTTTACCTATCCTAAATCCGATAGCTCATTTATCGTGGTGGATGCGTTTGACCGTGGTTCGTACATTAAAATCATTCCCGAAAAAAATGAAATTATTGGTTACTCTACCCGTGTAGCCCGTGGACCGGCGCCTAATTTTAAAAACTATTTTGTTATTTATACAGATAAGCCCTTCGCTGTTGCCCGTACCTGGAATGACAGTACATTAGCCGAAAACGGTAAACTGGAATTAAATGGCAAGCACGCCGGTGCTGTTATAGGTTTTAAAACCAGCAAAGGTGAGCAGGTACATTTGCGCGTAGCCTCATCTTTCATCAGCTTTGAGCAGGCAGAATTGAGCTTAAAGCGCGAAGTTGGTAAAGATAGCTTCAACCAAACGGAGCAAAAGGCCAGAAGTATATGGAACGCCGATTTAGGCCGGGTGAAAGCAGAGGGCGGTACTATTGATCAAACCCGTACTTTTTATTCGTGCCTGTACCGAATGTTATTCTTCCCGAATAAGTTATATGAACTGGATGCCAACGATCAGCCTGTACACTGGAGCCCTTATACCGGCAAAACTTCGCCCGGCTACATGTTTGCAGGTACCGGTTTTTGGGATACCTTCCGGGCGCTATATCCATTCCTGAACCTGATGTACCCGTCGATTAACAAAGAAATGCAGCAGGGATTGATTAACGATTATAAAGAGGGCGGATGGCTGCCGGAATGGTCGAGCCCGGGTTACTCAGATGTAATGGTAGGTAACAACTCTGCCTCGGTGGTGGCTGATGCTTATATTAAAGGGATGCGTGGTTACGACATCAACACCTTGTATGAAGCCTTGGTACACGATGCCAATAATGATGGCCCGCGTGCTGCCGGCCGCGACGGGGTGGAATATTATAACAAATTGGGTTATGTACCCTATGATGTAAAAATTAATGAAAATGCAGCGCGCACCCTGGAATATGCTTATGATGACTTTACCATCTGGCAATTGGGCAAAGCTTTAAACAAACCCGCTGCTGAAATTGAGATCTACAAAAAACGTGCACAAAATTATCGCAACCTTTTTGACCCTTCCACCGGCCTGATGCGGGGTAAAAACAAAGATGGTTCGTTCGAAACGCCATTTAGTCCGTTTAAATGGGGCGATGCCTTTACCGAAGGTAACAGCTGGCATTACAGCTGGTCTGTATTTCAGGATATAAATGGTTTGATTGGTTTAATGGGTGGTCGTCAGAAATTTGTGACTAAGCTGGATTCTGTATTCAGTTTACCGCCCATATTTGATGACAGCTATTATGGCGAAGTAATCCATGAAATCCGTGAAATGCAAATCATGAACATGGGTCAGTACGCACACGGTAATCAACCTATACAGCACATGATTTACCTATACAATTATGCCGGCGCTCCCTGGAAAACCCAATACTGGTCGCGCGAGGTCATGAATCGTTTGTATAAGGCTACCCCAGATGGCTATTGCGGTGACGAGGATAACGGTCAAACATCTGCCTGGTATGTATTCTCTGCTATGGGCTTCTATCCGGTTTGTCCTGCTACCGATCAGTATGTATTGGGTGCGCCTCTGTTCAAAAAGATGACGCTGACTCTGGAAAACGGCAAGCAGGTAGTTATCAACTCGCCGGCTAACAGCGCCGTAAACCGCTACGTGGGCGCTATGCAGTATAACGGCAAGCCTTACGACTTAACCTGGTTAAGCCACAGCGCTTTGCAAAAAGGAGCTGTGATTAACGTAACCATGCAGGCAACCCCTAACAAAAAACGCGGCACTGATGCTAAAGATGTACCTTATTCTATGTCTTTGGAAAAGTAAAAGCAATACGTAATTTAAACATAAAGGCCTGCTGTGATAAACAGCAGGCCTTTATGTTTTTGTCTGAATCAAAATTTACAGGATTAATTTCATGCAAGAAACAGGCATTTTGCAAATTCTATCATCCTGTAAATCCAGATTCAGATGATAATCTCTTACTGCAAAGGTCTACTGCGGCCGTTGACGGTTTTGATTATTATTGTTCCGGTTCTGATTATTGTTCCGGTTCTGGTTATTATTATTTCGCGGGTTATTCTGGTTATTGTTCCGGTTCTGGCTGTTGTTCCGCGGATTATTTTGTGCCTGCTGGTTACGGTTGCGCTGGTTATTGTTGGTAGGTACAGGTGTACGGTATTCAACTTTATTTAGGTTGATGTTTTCTTCGAGCTTTAACTCACCACGCGATAACTCATGCAGGTCAGACAGAATGCTTTCATCTGATACAGAGTCTTTGTTCCACTGTACGTAAGCCATTTTCATAAAGTTAGCAATGGATTGCACCATGTGCTGTTTGCGTACAGGCTCGTCAATGTTTTTGGCCTTTTCAATCATCAGCTCAATGGTTTTACCATAGTGCTTATATTTAATGCGCTGGTTCGGATATTTAAGCGGGTCCGGCTTGGCCAGTGCAGCTTCAGGCTCAGGTTTCGGGTAAGGAGAGTCTACATCAATCTGATAGTTGGAGATCATGTGCAGGTGGTCCCAAAGCTTGTGTTTAAAATCGGCTACGTCGCGCAGGTGCGGATTTAAGAACCCCATTAAATCAATCACGACCTGAGCATAGCGGTTACGCTCTTCTTTGGTTGGCAATTCGCAAATGTATTTCACCATGTTTTGCACATTGCGGCCATATTCAGACAAAAGCAGTTTGCTCCGCGTGGAATTATAATCAAAAATTGGCGTGGTATCTTGAGCCATGAAAGTTGTTTAAAATAAAAAATTTTTGCGCTGCCCTTAAATTCAGCCGCATCAGGGCGGCGAAAGGGAGCTGAACAGGATAAGTAAAATGTACTATTTAACTGTGGTAACGCAAATATAAAATAATTGTGTGGGATGTGCAAAGAATTTTAAGTGGCGC
>CAXTCH010000024.1:8577-10198 GCA_964241945.1 uncultured Mucilaginibacter sp. | reverse complement strand
CCCACCGCATCTGATTGTATACTGGAATTTACCCAAGACACTTTCAACCTCAGGTACGAAGGTGAAGTGGTGGAATCGATGTCTTATACCACCTCCGGAGACACGCTGAAGGTGAAAAAGCTTAGCGGAGCCAGCCCCTGTAATACAGAAACAGGTGCTTATAAATATCAAATCAGCAACGATAAATTGGTAATTACGCTAATTAAAGATGACTGCAAAGAACGGGCGCAGGCATTTGCCACCGAAGGTTATAAAAGAGTTGTTAAAGCGCCTGCCAAACAGTGAACACCATAAATTACTCTCTGCCTACCGAGCTTTCGCTGATATAGTTGGAGTAAACGCCGGGCACAGAACCCGAAGCTGCATAATACCGGTACATAGACGAAGAATGCAGGCGCGAAATGGTTACCCCTTTGCTTACGCTGGCATGCACTACATATCCATTTTGTAAATAAACACCCACATGGCCATAAGGGCGACCTCCAAAGTTAAAAAATACCAAATCCCCCTCTTTTAAATCCTGCTCGGCTTTACGCACAATATAATTGATTTGCAAATTAGTGGAGCGGGGCATGCCGAAAGCATTGTATACGTTTTGCTCCAGCAGGCAAACCAAACCTGAGCAGTCGATACCTATTTTGCTGAGTCCGCCCATAGAGTATGGGGTGCCCATCCATTCGTCGATAAATGCATACAAACGGGTATTGGTAATGTTGTTTTCAGCCACACCTAATAAAGCGGCATACTTGGCAACCAGGCTTTCCGGTGATCTGACAACCGATGGAATATAAGCAGGAGGGTTTATGATTTGAATACGCTGACGGCCGGGAGATGGTTTCCATGTTTTTACAAAATGAATAGACGGATCATTAAATCCATCACTTGCGGAACGCATGCTGCCGCAGGCGGCTAAAAACAGTGTACTTCCAAAGAACAGGTAGAGCTTAATTATATTCCGGTTTATCATCAATAGCTTATTAGAAATATTAGAACTTTGGCAGGCGAAAATTAGTATTAATCACTGAGCTTTTTTACGAAAACTATGTAAAACAGGTTTCGTTAATTCTAATATCTCTGTATCAAGGCTTTAAAAATGTTAAATCATTAATTTAAAATTGATTTTTGTATGAACTTTATAAATTTATTGTCACCAAAATGTTAATTGATTGTTCTAAAAGAAATAAAGTTGACGTAAACCGAGCACTAAGGCAAAAGGGATTATAAAATTTAAGGTTTGATGAGGAAAATGTGCGCCTTTTTTTGCTTAAAATTCACTTACTGATATCTTAAATTAAAATAGCTTTATCTTTATTGACCTACTGTCTTTAACTATGCAAATCAGCCATATCGATATTTACCGGTTCAGTATACCTATGGAGCCTTTTACCATAGCCACCGGTACGCTCGACTCTGCTCAGAACGTTTTAATCCGGGTACATACCGATGCCGGATTTTATGGTGTGGGCGAATGTTCGGCTTTCCCGATGATTACGGGCGAAACACAAGACACCTGTTTGGCTATGGCCCGCGATTTTGCAAAGCTTTGGAAAGGAACCGATCCGTTAGATATTTCCGGCCGTTTGCAGCAGTTACACGATGCAGCTGCCTTTAACGGAACCAT
>CAXTCH010000024.1:0-8477 GCA_964241945.1 uncultured Mucilaginibacter sp. | reverse complement strand
ATTTATGCGCCCGAAGTGATGGCCGAGAAAGCGCTGGCTTTTGCACAAAGCGGCGCCGGTACCATCAAAGTAAAGTTGGGTAAAGATGCTGTAATGGATGTAGAGCGGATCAGGCAGATACGCAAGGCAGTGGGAGTAAAGATTAATTTGCGTATTGATGCCAACCAGGGCTGGAGCTTTGAAGACGCCGTGTTAGCCTTGCAAGGGATGGAAAGCTTCGACATCCAATTTTGCGAGCAGCCTATGCGCACCTGGAACAATGCCAAGCTGCCAAAATTAAGGCGTTTATCGCCCGTAAAAATTATGGCTGATGAAAGTGTGTATACACGTCACGACGCAAGGCAGCAATTGGATACTGAATCCTGCGACTATATCAATATCAAATTTGCAAAATCAGGAGGGATACACGAGGCGATAGAAATTCAACGCTTGGCCGCCGAGTATGGTGTAGCCTGCATGATGGGCGGTATGCTTGAGAGCCGCATTGCCCTGAGCGCCCAATTGCATTTTGCCATGGCTATGCCCAATATTAAGTTTTACGATATGGACACCTGTATGCTGGGCCATCTGGCCGATCCATGTGCCGGCGGCGTGCAATACCAGGGCTATCACCTGCATATTGATGATACGCCGGGCATCGGCGCCGATGCGGATGAAGCGTTTTTGGCCGGTTGTGAACGCTGGACTATCTGATAGACGGAAACTCGATACCCTTGATATGTTTGTACAATTCCACCGCGTATAAATCGGTCATGCCGGATACAAAATCAAGCACGCTCTGAATTTTTGAGTACAGGCTGTTGTCAGCACTGATAAATTGTTTGGGCATCAGGGCCACCAGCTTTTTGTGATATTGGCTGCTTTTCTCAATCAGGGCGGGTACAAATTCCTCCAGCAAGCCACCCATTACCTTATAGCCGGCAATCTCAATCTGCACTACGGATGAATAATTGTATATTTTTTCGATGGATATCCGCTCTATATTTTTCCAGGCCGACAGCAGCGGCTCTTCTAAAGCATCGGTTAATGCCCGGTTAAATTCACCTTTCAGCAAAGCCTCCTGATTATCAAGGAAAATTTTTGCACAGGCTTGTGTCAGCGTATTAATAGCCCGTGCGCGCAAAAGCCCCACCTTCGCGTCCTCGTCCGAATAATCAGTTTTTAAACGGTCGGCCAGCGTACCGCTAACGCTTTCACAAAGCGGCAGTAATAGTTCCTCAATTTTTTCGTACGTAAGGATTTTCAAGCGATGGGCATCTTCCAAATCAATAATATTGTAACAAATATCATCTGCCGCCTCCACGAGGTATACCAGCGGGTGGCGCTTGTAAATTACAGGAGATTCGTTGGTTTTCAGCAAACCTAATTCCGCAGCGATGGTTTTAAATGTCTTTTCTTCTGACTGAAAAAAGCCGTATTTTTTTTGATGGATATTACCTTTTAAGTGCCCGGCAACAGCTTCGCAGGGGTATTTAACAATAGAGGCTAAGGTGCTGTACGTCAATGCAAAAGCGCCGTTACCTTTACCTGTAAAAGGGTGGGTAAGAATGCGCAGCGCATTAGCATTGCCCTCAAAATGAATTAAATCGCTCCATTGCGCTTCGGTTAGTTTTTCTTTGTATTGAATGCCCGGACCGTTGCTGAAATAGTAAGAGATGGCCGCTTCTCCGGAATGACCGAAAGCCGGGTTGCCCATATCATGCGCGAGGCAGGCAGATGCCACAATATTACCTACTTCGCTAATCAAAGGCAGGCGTTTATCCAGCGCTTTGTCCTGCTTTTTAAGGGAGTTATAAAAGATGCGCCCCAGCGATCGCCCTACGCTGGCCACTTCCAGGCTATGGGTGAGGCGGTTGTGCACAAACACACTGCCCGGCAAAGGAAACACTTGTGTTTTGTTTTGCAAACGCCGGAACGGCGACGAAAATATCAGTCGGTCATAATCGCGCTGAAACTGCGAGCGGGCTTCATCTTCGTCGGTAGCGGTGTAATGTTCTGCGCTCCAGCGTTTGGCCGAAAGCAGTTGTTCCCAGTGCATCATGTGGTAAAAGTACTGGTTTGAAAATTAGTATCAAGCAGTAAATAATGGGCCAGTTAGCAACTGATAATTAATCAGTGGAAATTTCACACGTAAAGCTTAATGCTGAGGCGATTTAACCGGTTTGTATTTATTGCCGGATATCGAAATTCTTAAAATAATAAAGCCGGTAAGTGATTTGCTTACCGGCTTTATTATCAAAAAAATTGAATCAGCTTCTTATTTCTTTTTCTTGCTGTTCATCTCTTTTGCAGCTGCACTTTTTTGTTCTTTTGAAGCTTTCGGATCTTTCATTTCCTTAGCTGCTGAGCTTTTTGAGCTTGATTTTGAAGTTGCCATGGTAGATGGTTTTTAGTTATTAATTATTGAATTAATTGTAACTGATTATACACCAATCGTACCAAAATTTATCTGGCTGCTAAAATGTGGATAACTTAATTAATCTTAAGTTAAACTTATAATTATTCCGTTTTACTCAATTCCGTATAGTGTTTGTAAAAAAGCGGAATGGTTTCAATGCCTTTGTAGTAATTGTATACATCATATTTTTCATTAGGCGAATGCAGGGCGTCGCTGTCCAGTCCAAAACCCATCAATACGGTTTTGATACCTAATTCAGCTTCAAACAGCGCCACAATAGGTATACTGCCGCCGCCTCGCGTCGGAATAGGAGCTTTACCGAAAGCTTCAGTAATGGCCTGTTGTGCCGCTTTGTAAGCAATGCTGTCTGTAGGGGTTACCACAGGTTCGCCGCCATGGTGGGGCGTTACCTTTACCTTTACATAAGGCGGCGCAATTTTTAAAAAGTGTGCCGTAAACAATTGGGTAATTTCTTCAGATGATTGGTTGGGCACTAAGCGCATAGATATTTTGGCCTGAGCTTTTGAAGGCAGTACGGTTTTGGCGCCTTCGCCAATATAGCCCCCCCAAATACCATTTACTTCTAAGGTTGGCCGGGTGCCAGTGCGCTCAAAGGTGCTGTATCCTTTTTCGCCCCAAAGCTCATCTACCCCTAAGTCTTTTTTATATTCGTCTTCATTGTACGGGGCAGAATTTAAGGCTTTGCGTTCATCTTCGGTGAGGTCGACTACCTGGTCATAAAAACCGGGTAAGGTAATATGATTGTTTTCATCATGCAGGGAGGCAATCATTTTAGCCAGAATGGTAGCCGGGTTGGCAACCGCGCCTCCGTACACACCGGAATGCAAATCACGATTGGGGCCGATTACTTCCACTTCCAAATAAGACAGGCCGCGCAGCCCGGTTTCTAAAGAAGGGGTTTCCATGCTGATCATTGAAGTGTCTGAAATCAGTACCACATCAGCTTTGAGGCGCTGTTTGTTTTCCTTTACAAAAATACCAAGGTTAGCCGAACCTACTTCTTCCTCACCTTCAATCATAAACTTGATATTACAGGGCAGTGTATCGGTTTGCATCATCAGTTCAAAAGCCTTTACATGCATATAAAACTGGCCTTTGTCGTCGCAGGCGCCGCGGGCATAAATTTTACCGTCCCGAACCTTAGGCTCAAAAGGGGGAGTTACCCACAATTCCAGCGGGTCGGCAGGTTGAACGTCATAATGACCATACACCAGTACAGTGGGTTTATCCGGATCAACGATTTTCTCACCATATACAATAGGATAGCCGGCGGTAGCACATACTTCCACCCGGTCAGCGCCAGCCTCGCGCAGCTTGGCGGCTACATAGTCGGCGGTGTTTAGTACATCTTGTTTATATTTAGGGTCGGCGCTTACCGAAGGGAAGCGGATAAGTGCAAACAATTCGTCCAGCATGCGCTGTCTGTTGTTTTCCACATAAGTTTTAATGGTATCCATCGTCTGTACGTTTGTATGCAAATATATAAATGCCTGAACGATGTAGGGTGGTGTAATGCTTAAATAAGTAAATAAGCCTGATGTTGAAGAGGTTATTATAAAAAGAAAAACTCCGTAACAAGTTTTGTAAGGTGAACTTGATACGGAGTTTTCAGGATGTTATGCCGATGAGTAAAAGTTGCGCCCGGTTAATAGTTGATAACTATGTGGATAAATAAATTTTCTCGGGGAGATAATTTATTTTAAATTTATAGCTCAGAGTGGTAAAGCTCTGTGTTATTAAACGGTGCAAACTTGCAACGCCGGCCTAAACTGATAGCTTATTATTCAATAGTAGCTACGTCACTTTTGTCGCCCGAAAAGGTTTTAATCGCAAAATCCGATTTATAAGCACTTAGTTTACCGCCATCACAGTCATGATTGCTTTTAACAGCAATTGAAACTGCAGTGACACCTGTGGTTAATGCAGCTATTGCAATAATAGTTAGTTTTTTCATAGGTAGACGTGTGAGTGATTTCATTGAAATAAGCTTGAGTTCAGTACATGTTAGTGAACCGGTGGCGGCGGATATTGGTTGGTGCCTACGTCACTTTTGTCGCCTGCAGCGGCTACAGTAGTAGCTTTAGCAGTAGTTGTGGTTGGTGCAACATTTTCTTTGCTGCATGAGCTAACTCCGAAGGTAAGGGCCGCCAGAGTAGCAACGATGTAAATTTTTTTCATGAGATTAATAGAGGAGCGTTTAGTATTAAATAATTATTAAAGTTAGATAAGCAATATTAATATCGTATAAAAGATATGCTATTGCGGAGGCGGCGGATATTGGTTGGTACCCACATCACTTTTGTCGCCGGCAGTTGCCACTGTGACAGCTTTGGCATTTTTCGCAGGGCTTACATTGTCCTTGCTGCAGGAGGTTGCAAAGCATGTAACCGCAGCCATTGCGAAAATCATCAAAATTTTCTTCATAAAGCGTTACTCGTTAGTTATTTATAGCGTTTATTTGACTTAACACTACAAATGTATAAACGGTTTTTTTCATTTCAAAAAAAAAAGTAAGAAATCTGAAAAAAATATTTTAAAGGAGTTTTCACTAATAGTTAGGCAATTATTTTTTTTATAATATAACTTTCTTTATAATTGGTCGTATTACACGTTTGATGAGAAAACTTTACCTGATTCTGTTCTTCTTATGCCCATTTATCAGCGTATATACCAATGCGGCTGCTGATGGTGTAAAGCAGGATACCATTGAGGTAAAGCATTTGAACAGGTTAGCTTACGATAATTACCGTGACAATGCCAGGCAGTCTATTAAATATGCCAGGCAAGGGCTAACGTTGGCAAAAAAAATAAACTTTATTGATGGAATTGCCGAGGCTAACCGCATGCTCGGCGTTAGTAATTCATCACTGAACAATAATCAGGAAGCCATAGGATATTACTTAACTGCGCTTGAATATTTTAAGCAGGCGGGAGATTTGGCAGGGCAGCTTAGAGTTTATGGAAATATAGGAAACGAATACCAGGAAGTAGATTACGATAAAGCCCTCGAGTTTTTGACGAAGGCGCTGGATATTGCAATAAAATTAAAGAATCCGTGGTTTTTAGGTCCTTCTTATTTGAACGTGGGAAACGTTTATTATCGGAAGAAAGAATTTACCCAGGCTCTTAATTATTACCGGAGCAGTGAAAATGTGGCCGCCAAACTTAAAGATACCATAAGTCTTATTGTTTGCCGGCAAAACGAAGGCGTTATATACTTTAACATTAAAAATTATGATGAAGCTGAAAAGCTGTTGACTTATGCCAACGCTGCAGCTAAACAGCATGATTTGAATAAAATAGTAGCTGAAGTTAATTTAACGCTTACCTCACTTTACACTGCAAAAAATGATTTTGTTAAAGCCCAGAAAGTATTAGAAGAAGGTGAAAGTTATGCAACCCTGGTGCAAAGTGAAAAGTTATTGTATGATTACATGGTGACCAGTTATGAACTTGAATACAAACAGCATAACTATAAACAAGCATTAGATTACCTGCATAAGATATACAGAAAAGATAGCGTGCTTTATAAGTCTAACGTATCGGTTAGGCTTAATTTTATGGAAGAACAGTTTAGGCAACAGGATAAGCTGCGTAAGAAAGAGTTTGAATTGCAGGAGCAGAGTTACAACCGTTACAAATTTATAGCCGCCACTATTGTAGCCGGCTTAATGCTTATAGTGATATTATTACTGGTAGGCAATGTAAAAAGCAAGGCAGAAACCAACAAGCGCTTAACGGAGCTTAATGCGGAAGTAAACTTTCAGAAAGACAATCTGGATAAAATCAATCATCACTTAGAAGAAATTATTGATGAGCGTACCCGCGATCTTCAGGATAAGAATACGCGTT
This sequence comes from uncultured Mucilaginibacter sp., assembly GCA_964241945.1. Taxonomy (GTDB): domain Bacteria; phylum Bacteroidota; class Bacteroidia; order Sphingobacteriales; family Sphingobacteriaceae; genus Mucilaginibacter. The sequence goes on along the minus strand of CAXTCH010000024.1, from coordinate 2,206 downwards.
TATCAGAATACTCTTCTTATCTTTCTCATCAAATCAGGGGGCCTATAGCTACGCTTAAAGGCCTGCTTAACCTGCAAAAAGAAGATTTACTAAGCCAGCGCGAGTGCCTGGCCATGATGGATAAATGCGTATCAGACATTGATGACAAAATTATCAGCATCAGTGAAATGCTGCATGATGCACCTGATAGCGCTACGATAAAAGCGTCTTAATTGCTTACTGGCAAAGCGTAGGAAGGGTGGAATGAATTTTCGCCTGATCCAGTAACCCCAAATAAACGCAGTACCACGACACCATATGCAATATCTGCGACTCGCGGTGACGTTTATAGCCTTGGGTTTCAAAAGCAAGCGTTTCTTTACCCGCAGTTACAAAAAAAGTTTTCTCTCCCTTTTTAGGCACAAACTTTCGCTTCACAAGGTCAACTACCTGTATTTTGAGTTTGGTATCAGGGTCGTGAATGGTTCCGTTTTTCAGCGCAGAATTACGGCCTATGGAGATCAGGTAGTTTGTCATTACAGGTAAATATAGTAGTTGATACTCACCTTTCACACAATTATTACTCCAAAAACAGTAATAAAAAAATTAAAAAAATTTTTTTAAAAATGAATAAAAAAATAGCTTCAGCATTTTCATGTACGTTATTTTACTTAACTAAAAGTGCAATACCATACCAATGCTGAAGCTATCAGGAATTCGCTCAATACATAGTACAAAACAAGAAGTGTCAGGGATTGCAAACACTTCTACAGCGCTGCTTATACAGCCATGGAACGCTTAATGTATAGTTCCTCGTACAATTCAATAACCTTTTTCTGCAAAGCCGCAATTTCGGTTTCACGCTCCGCTAATTTCTTTTGTGCCGCACTGGTACCTACTGAAGGCTCCATTTTGGCCACTGCTTCTTCGGGCATCAGCAAATTGGCAACACTAATTTCAAAAATGTTGGCAATTTGTTCCAGGCGCGATAAATTTACATCGGTTACACCGGTTTCAATTTTAGATAAGGCAGGAATGGAAATACCAAGACGTCCGGCTACCTGCTCCTGACTCCATCCATACTTATGACGGATCATCCTGATATTTTTACCTACCTGTTTGTTTGCTTTGTGATGTATTGAGTTATCCATAATCAATATCTTAATATAGTTTAAGGGGGAAGGGTATCAACTTAAGTTCAAACCCAGTGCCAATACTTAACTGCGCCTTAAAAGCTGCTTTTTAAGCAATTATTTAAAAGAATGGCTAATTTTTGGGGAAATATATCTACATAAAGTGGGTAAAATTGTCCCTATTTATTTAATCAGCAGGTAAAAGAGTATAAATTTCCGCTAACCAACGTCATGGTTATTTGACCGAAGATTTCTTGTTTTTAATTCAAACTGTTTATCAAGGCAACTATTCGGGCTGGCTGTTGACAATTCTCAACTTGGCAAATTTAAGTAACAGCTGTTTCTGGCCGATTTCTTTAAAAAATATCGTAGCTTTTACGTCCGGCTTTTTCCCATCCAAACTTACTACCTTACCGTAACCAAAGCGCTCGTGTTCAACTTCCATACCCACCTGCAGATTGCCGGTATCGGAGGGGGAGAAGTCGGCCGACGGCACATGAGCTTTAGCCAGCAACGAAGTAGTTTTAACCGGCGATGGTTTGGGTTTGGAAAAACTATCATTATTGCGGCTCCAGGCATTGCGTTCCTGTTCAAAAAACGGGTTGCCACCGCTCGCCGGTTTAGCCGTAAAATCAAGCTCCAGATATTTGGCGTCAATCTCATCCAAGAAGCGGCTGGGCTCGCAATTAATCAGCGTACCAAATTTAAAGCGCGATGTAGCATAGCTTAACGTCAGCTTATTTTCAGCGCGTGTTACGGCTACATAGAATAAACGGCGCTCTTCTTCCAAATCGCTCCGTGAATTAAGCGACATTTGTGACGGGAACAAGTTCTCTTCCAATCCCACCACATATACCTGCGGAAATTCCAGACCTTTAGAAGAGTGAATGGTCATCAGCGATACCGTATCGGCATCCTTATTTTTATCATTATCGTCATTGGTGAGCAGGGCCACGTCCTGCATAAACACATCTAGCCCCTTATTCTCCAAATCTTCGCGTTCCGAAAACTCTTTGATACCGTTTAGCAGCTCCTGAATGTTTTCATAGCGGTTCAATCCTTCTACCGATTTATCCTCATATAAGTCCTTCAGC
>CAXTCH010000023.1:0-16438 GCA_964241945.1 uncultured Mucilaginibacter sp. | reverse complement strand
CGAGATAGATAGGTATTAATGCAAGTCTATTTTCTATTTAGAAACATTCTAAAAATATAGTGCATGTTAAAAGGAGTTGCAACATAACATAATGGAAGCAACACCTGTTGCTGTCTGTTTATGTAGTTATATGTGTTTAACAATCTTTAACATGCATAGTTGCCAGTATCTTTAAAAGGTTATTTATTTTAGCTCGGAAAAGTTAAACTTATCCTTTAAAATGAGCGCTAAACATTTACTTGTTTTCCTGTTTATGCTGATTGGCCATTGGTCATATGCCCAAAACCTAATTATGGAGGGTATGGTAGAAGAAACCTCAACTCACCGGCCTATACCTTTTGCTACACTCGGGATAAAAGGTAAAAATATAGGGACGGTAGCCGACGAAAACGGAGTGTTTCATTTCACAGCAGATGCGGGTTTGCTTAGTGTTAATGAAGCTGTCATTGTATCTTCGGTTGGGTATAAATATACCAGTATTCCTGCCGGTAATTTTAAGCAAGGCAGGCAGGTTATTGCTTTAATTCCGTCATTTACAACCTTAAAAGCAGTAACCATACGGCCGGAAAAAGTTAAGACCAAGGTTTTCGGGCGTACAGGGAGCAGTACCATCATGACGGCTAATATGTTTACCGAGCGCAACCTTATTAATGATAATTTAGGCAAGGAGCAGGCAGCAATTATAGACATTGATAAGCATTGTTTTTTGAAAGACTTTAACATGCTGGTAGCTTTTAACCGCTTTCAAAGCGTTAAGTTCAGACTGAACTTTTATAACGTTAAGGATGGTGTACCCGACCAGCTGATAGTGAACAGGGATATTTTGTTTGATGTAATTCAGCGTAACGGCTGGGTAAAGGTGGACCTGGCAAAATATAATATACAGCTGGATGGCTACAAAGAAATAGCAGTAGCTATACAATGGGTTAAAAGCGTTAAAAATGATACTGTAGCCCAATCCGCCTTCGGCGTATCGGTTACGCCGGTGCCCTTCCATGCTATGTATTTTCGTAATAAAAGCCAGGCCGAATGGAAGAAGATTTCTCCTGCCTATGTTGCCTTTAATATTACGGCTGATAGTTTTAAGCCGGATAAAGAATCTAAACGCGCTATTAACGAACAGGAAGAATTGAGCGACAGCCTGAAAAATTATATAGCATACACAAAATACGCCAGAGAGGCAGCCGCTTCTGGCTATGGCAACAATAGTGAAGCAGGCAAATCTATGCGTTTGCCCGATGCAGATATTTACTATGAAATTTATGGCTCAGGCGAGTCCTTATTATTGCTGCATGGCAATGGCAGTTCTATATCCTCATTTTACAAACAGATACCCGAATTGGCTAAACATTATAAAGTAATTGCGATAGACACCCGTGCACAAGGAAATAGTACAGATAAGACTACGATGCCGTTGACGTATGAAAAGTTTGCTGAGGATATGAAGCTGCTGTTAGATTCGCTTCACATCAGGCAAACCAATGTAGTGGGCTGGAGTGATGGTGGCAATATAGGTTTGATTATAGCTATGCGCTATCCACAGTATATAAGTAAGCTGGTAACCATGGGCGCTGTGTTATCCCCTAAAGGGGTGGAGCCCGCTTTGCTTAATCAATTTCGGATTAGTTTGAGTAAGAACCGTGATTCAACCCAAACACAATACCGGCTTTTGGCTTTGCTGGTCAACGAGCCACATATCACAGATAGCGATTTAACAAAGATCCAGGTTCCTGTACTGGTAATGGCAGGAGAGAAGGATATAGTATTGCCGCAACACACTCAAGAAATTGCCAACCATATTAAAAGAGCAAAGCTGATAATCATTAAAGGTGCTACTCATTATGCCCCTCAGGAAAAGCCAGAGGAATTTAATAAAGATGTATTAGATTTTCTTCAGCAACGGTAAAATTAAAACAAATAAAAATGCCATTCTGAGCGATAGCCCAAAATGGCATTTTAAAAAGGAATCTATTCATGCTTATACCTACTACCAAATCGTTACCCGCTTGTCCGGGTCAAGCCACATCTTGTCGCCTTTTTTGATATGAAAGGCCTGGTAAAATTCAGGAACATCGCTAAACGGTCCGTTTACCCTGAAAAATGCTGGGGAATGCACGTCGGTAATTAATTGATTGTTAAGCGCTTCCTTGCGGGTTTGATCGAGCCAACCCAGGGCATAGCCCAAAAAGAAGCGTTGCAGCGGCGTTAGTCCGTTAATTTTCTTGCCCTCTTTATATTGGTCTGTTTTCTCGAAAGCGGTGAGGCCGATAACAATGCCGCCCAAATCGGCAATGTTTTCGCCCTGGGTGGCTTTGCCGTTTACATGTACGCCGTTTACTTCGTAGCCGTTAAACTGGTTCACCAGCAGTTGTGCCCGCTGTGAAAATTTGGTAGAATCCTCTTTGGTCCACCAGGCTTTTAAATTACCGGTAGCATCAAACTGGCGGCCTTCATCATCAAAACCATGGGTCATTTCATGGCCGATGGTAGACGCGGCGGCATAGCCGTATACTACGGCATCATCCACCTCCTCATCCTTTGCGCCCGGAATCATAAACTGCGCGGCAGGCAGCACAATTTCGTTGTTAGACGGATTGTAGTATGCATTATAGGTTTGCGGTGTCATGTCCCATTCGGTGCGGTCAACCGGTTTACCCAACTTTTTAGCATTGATTTGATGCCAGAACAGGTTTGCCCGCATTACATTTAAAGCGTAAGGCCCGCGATCAATGGTCAGGTCCGAAAAATCTTTCCAATGGTCGGGATAACCCACTTTAGGGTTGATCTTTTTCAGCTTTTCATACGCTTTATCCTTCGTGGCCGAACTCATCCAGGTGAGTTTTTCAATATGCTCTTTAAAGGCGCTACGCATGTTTTTCACCAGCGCCACATAGCGCTCCTTGGTTTCTTCCGGAAAATACTCCTTTACAAACAACTGCCCCAGCAATTCGCCCATCTGGTTGTTCTCTGTATCCAGCACCCGTTTCCAGCGGGGCAGCTGTGCTTTGCGGCCCGAAAGTACCTTGCCATAAAACCGGAAGTTTTCATTATTGAATGCGTTACTCAGGTAAGGGCTGTACTCGGCCACCAGGTTTTTACGCAGATATAATTTCCAGTCGGCTATCGAAACCGTTTTCAGCGCTTTGCTCAGCGCGCGATAGTATTCAGGCTGACCTACAATAACGGTGTCTGCCTTTTTATAGCCCATCTGCTCAAACAAACCGGGCCAATTAATTTCAGGTGTTAACCGGCTTAAGCCGGCCACCGGCATTTTGTTGTAATTTTTATACGGATCGCGTAGGTTTTCCAGTTTGCGTGAACTGTCGGCAAGTAATTTTTCTAAGGCATACACCTTCCCGCTGGCCGGTATACAAGCATCGGCCGTAAGACCTGAAAGTTTAAACAATACAGGCAAATGCTGCTTCTGGTAATCGGTACGCAGCTTTACGCTCAGAGTGTCCTGGTTATAGTAATAATCGCGGTTGGGCAGGCCAATACCGCTTTGGTTAAGCTGCAGCAACATTTTGCTGCTGTTTTTCGAATCTTGACCCACATAAGCGCCAATCGGAGTAGTTACCCCCATAGTTTCCAGGCGGGCAAATTCATTAATCAGCGCCGGCAGGCTGGCAATTGCATCAATTTTGGCCAGTTCGGCGTTCAGGGGCGACAAGCCCTGTTTTTCAATAGCAACGGTATCCATACCGCTGTAATAAAAGTCGCCGATTTTTTGCGTGTTGCTGCCTTTTGAAGCATTTGCCTTCAGGGCATCTTCATTAATTTTCTTCAGCCGGGTACGGATGTCATCCTGTACTACATTGCCAATACCCCATGCCGCATAGGCAGCAGGTATAGGATTGCGTTTTAACCATCCGCCATTGGCATAAGTAAAAAAGTCATCCCCCGGTTTAATGGTGGTGTCGCGGTTAAAAGCTACCGCATCATGTTCCGAATAATTTTTTGATGGATGGCTGTGGCAGGCGTTTAAGGTTAAAGTAAGAGATAAACTGCTGCTCAGCACAGAGAAGTAAAAGATATTTTTCATGGCCGCTTGTAGTAAATAAGATACACCTGTAATTTTTAGATGTATAGAAAAGTGGAAATGTACAAAAAAACTGACAGCCTTAAATTAAGAATTAATAAATACCCTGAAAAAAACCTGACAAAGAAACGTCGAAATAAGCGCAGATTTTACGGAGAGTTTCCAGCCGGACATCAATTTTACCCGATTCTAAGCGGGCAATATTAATATTAGTTTCGTTATAAAACCGCTCCTGCGTCACCCTGTGCTGTCTTCTTATTTTCCGTATTTGTAAAGAAATTTTCTTCTTGAAGATATCTTCGGTATCACTAAAGGGCTTGTTTTCAGGAGATAACATAGTGCAAATGTTCAGAGCTTATTTTGATTGACTTTAACGTTGCTAATATATAATTTCATTTAATGGTGTAATATATTATAGTCCAAAAAATATTTTTAATTATCACAACTTATAATGATATAAATTAATAACTGGCATAATACATCACGGTAAAATTTTGGCTTTACTTTTGTAACAGTATTCACGACTCTGCAACTATCTGTGAAAAATAAAGTTTACATCTACCTGTAAAAAACTTTTAATTGAATTCTCAGACGCCCAAGCTGAGATGATTTTGTTCTTTGTTTTGGGTTTAATCAATAGTTTAAATTAATTAGGGGAAAGGGAGCTTCAAAAGAGCTCTCTTTTTTTATGTTCAATTTTTTACTATGCATGCATAGTACTACATTTGAATTCAAACCATTGTAGCCATGCATTTTGAACTTACCGAAGAGCAACAGATGATTCGCCAGGCCGCCCGCGATTTTGCGCAGCAGGAATTAAAGCCCGGCGTTATTGAACGCGACGAGCACCAGAAATTTCCGGCCGAACAGGTAAAAATGCTGGGTGAACTGGGTTTTCTGGGCATGATGGTAGCGCCGCAGTACGGCGGCAGCGGGATGGACGCTATATCCTATGTACTGGCTATGGAAGAGCTGTCAAAAATTGATGCGTCGGCCTCGGTAGTGGTATCGGTAAATAATTCACTGGTGTGTTATGGCCTGGAAAAGTATGGCAATGAAGAGCAAAAGCAAAAGTACCTGGTGCCGCTGGCGAAGGGAGAGCAAATCGGCGCCTTCTGCCTCTCCGAACCCGAAGCCGGTTCAGATGCAACCTCGCAGCATACCACCGCTATAGATATGGGTGACTATTACCTGCTTAACGGAACCAAAAACTGGATTACCAACGGCAGCACAGCCTCCACTTACTTGGTTATTGCACAAACCGATGCAGCTAAAGGTTATAAGGGAATTAATGCGCTGATTGTAGAGAAAGGCATGGAAGGATTTGCCATAGGGCCTAAGGAAAACAAATTAGGCATCCGGGGATCAGATACCCACTCGCTGATGTTTACCGATGTAAAGGTGCCAAAGGCTAACCGTATCGGCGAGGATGGCTTCGGGTTTAAATTTGCCATGCAGGTGCTGGAGGGCGGCCGCATTGGCATTGCCGCACAGGCACTGGGCATAGCCTCGGGCGCCTTTGAGCTTGCCCTGCACTATGCCAAAGAGCGTAAAACCTTTGGCAAGGCAATCATCAACCATCAGGCTATTGCTTTTAAGCTGGCGGATATGGCTACCCAAATTGAAGCGGCCCGGCTGCTTTGTTTAAAAGCCGCCTGGCTGAAAGATCATCATCAGCCTTATGCCGAAACAGCCTCGATGGCTAAACTGTATGCTTCGCAGGTGGCTATGGATGTTACAGTGGAAGCGGTGCAGATACATGGGGGCTATGGTTACGTAAAAGAATACCACGTAGAGCGCCTGATGCGGGATGCCAAGATTACGCAGATATACGAGGGCACCTCCGAAATTCAGAAAATAGTCATATCGCGCGGGATGTTGAAATAAAGCGAAGCTTTTGTGTACTTTAGCCTACTAAATCAGTAGACTATACTCATGAAAAGCAAAATACTGCTCATAGCTGCCTTTATCGTTATTGGATTACCCAGCATCGCCCAAAAGCTGAAAACCGGTACCTGGCGCGGTACCTTAAAAAATTCAGCCGGTTTGGAGCTGCCTTTTAATTTTGAGATTAAAGATACCGCCGGCCGTCAGCAAATGACCATTATTAATGGCAAAGAGCGTTTTAAGGTAAATGAGGTAAGCACCCGGGGCGATTCAGTGTTCATTAAAATGCCTTTGTTCGATTCGGAATTTAAGCTGAAACAGGAAGGAAATAATCTGGCCGGTAACTGGATTAAGCATGTAGGTGAGCGTGATGCGATTATACCATTTACGGCCACTTACGGGCAGAACTGGCGCTTTTTTGAACACCCGGAAACTTCTGCCGCCTCAGTTGCCGGTAAGTGGTCAGCCATATTTGGCGAGGGTGAAGGGCGTGACACCACGGTCGGCGTATTTCAGCAAAGTGGCTCCAAAGTAACCGGTACTTTTTTGACAACTACAGGTGATTACCGCTATTTGGAAGGCACCGTTACAAGCAATCAATTGTTTTTGAGCTGTTTTGACGGCGGTCATGCTTTTTTGTTTACCGCTGATTTAGTCAACAGCAATACACTTGCAAACGGGCAATTCTACTCGGGCTATAGTGGTAAAGAAACCTGGACAGCCGTAAAAGACGACAACGCCCACTTACCCGACGCTTATAATTTAACCGCCCTGAAACCGGGGTATAAAAAGCTGGATTTTTCTTTCCCTGATTTGAAGGGGCAAAAGGTTTCTTTGAATGACCCGCGCTTTAAAAATAAAGTGGTGATTGTGGAGGTGATGGGGTCATGGTGCCCTAACTGTATGGACCAAACGGCTTACCTGGTAAACTACTATAAAAAATATCACCGTCGCGGAGTGGAAGTGGTTGATTTGGCTTATGAGCGTACAACTGACTTCAACAAATCAAAAAAGGCTTTAGATCAGGAGGTTAATCACTTTAACATTCCTTATCCGGTGCTGGTTACCGGCTATACCAGCAACAAAAAGGAAACTGCGGCCAGCCTGCCCGCTTTAACTCATTTTATGGGTTTCCCCACCACTATTATAATTGATAAAAAGGGAGACATCCGTAAAATATATACCGGCTTCAGCGGACCCGGTACCGGTAATTATTACACCGAATTTGTAGATGGTTTTGAGCGTTTAACGGACGAGTTACTGGCAGAGAAGTAACCCTCCTAACCCTTCCCGAATGGTAGGCTATATATAGGAGTAAGGTGCATTTTAGGTACGCTAAATAATTTTAAAGCCCTCTCCTTGGGAGAGGGTTGGGTGAGGTAATTCTCCTATCTTAGCGCTGCATGTCCTCGCCGCGCCGTCATAAAAAAATCCGAATCCTGCAGCTGGTTGCTATCGTGTTCTTTACCGTATCGGGCGGCCCGTACGGACTGGAACCTTTACTGGCCTTTGCCGGCCAGCATGCGGCTTTGCTCATTTTATTTATCACGCCCCTGTTGTGGGATGTGCCGGCTATTTTAACCGTACTGGAACTGAACAGCATGATGCCCGTTACCGGCGGCTATTACCAGTGGGTAAAACATACCCTGGGCCTGCGCTGGGGCTTTTATGAGGGCTGGTGGACCTGGCTCTATACCTTTGTCGATTTAGCTTTCTACCCGGTATTGTTTGTGCAATACGCCGCCTACTTTTTTCCGCAAATGGCTTCTTATCAGGTGCCCGTTTATCTGGTAATTATCTGGGCCTCTGCCGGGCTGAATATTCTGGGCATTACGCAGGTGGGCAAAGCCTCGCTGCTGCTCAGCGTACTGGTACTAACTCCGTTCCTGGTTTTGTTTGTAGTGGCCGGCTGGCATCATACCGGCTCATGGGCAGCGCCTGCAGCGCATTTGCACCATTTACCCTTTAGTAATCTGGGTATGGCTTTATACACGGTGATGTGGAACTGCTTGGGCTGGGATAATGTAACTACTTATGCACAGGAGGTAGACAAGCCGGTTCGGTCCTACATGATATCTATTGTTACCGCTTTTGTATTGGTGATGGTTGTATATGGCCTGGTGATATATTTTGCGCAGCAATCGAGAATTAATGCCAATGTATTAAAAGAGGCCGGCTTCCCGGCTTTGGGCGAACTGCTGGGCGGGCCATGGCTGGGCCGTATCATTGCGGCCGGTGGTATGGCCAGTGCTTTGGGCCTGTATACTGCGGTGCTGTTATCTGTATCGCGCGTGCCGCAGGTAATGGCTGATGACCATTTACTGCCTTCATTTTTGCACAACCTGCATCCCCGTTACCAAACTCCTTATGTTACTATTATGGTTTGCTCACTGGTAGTAAGTCTGATGGTATTATGGTCATTTGATGCTTTGCTGGTGATTGATGTTACCGTATATGGCGCCGGGTTAAGCCTGGAGTATATCACCTTAATTAAGCTACGCCTTCATCAGCCGGCTGCGCACCGGCCTTTTAAAGTGCCGTTGCGGGTAGGCGGCCTGGTAGTGATGGTTTTGCTGCCTTTAACGGCTTATACCGTAGCACTGGCAGGTGCGTTTATGTCGGAAGGCAAGGCCCTCAAACCTGCGCTGTTTGCAATGGGCGCACTGCTCACCGCCGAACTTATGTGGCAGCTAATAAGGTGGCGTAAGCGGTACTCGGTATAAGTACGCATAGCAGACAACTATAACGAAAATGCCGGCAGACCCATATCAGCAGTCTTTTTCAGTTATAAGATTTAATTTATTCTACCGCTACGGGACCCTGCTTATAGTATAGTTTTACTGCGTTACGCAGGTAGCCGCCGTCATCGTCGGCAGTTTCGCCGGCTGCGGTGATGCCATCGCCTTTACTGTCCATATAGCTGGTACAGTTGGTGGCCCCCCGGCCAAACAAAAAGCCGATTACTCCCGCCTGCCCATATTGGCTGATTCTGGACTGATCGCCGCCGGATACCACAGGTTGCAGAAAGTATTCTGAACGGTTATCAGTATAATGGCCGCTGGTATTGTTGCAGGTTTTGGTTTCGGTATTCCCTACCGGAATTTGCCATATAATAATTTTCTGCCCGGTAGATTGGTTCAGTTGCTTTAAAAAGCGTTGAAAGCGGTCAAAGTCGCTCACGTAGCCATTGGCGCTGGTAGCCTCGGTTGACCATACTGTACCTGTATTATTCACAAACTGGTTATAACCTTCATCACGGTCGGCAAATTCAGAAAAAATAAGATCGAACGGTGCATTCAATGATTCATAAAAAGCGGCGGTAGCAGCCCCGGCCTGTTCCGGATTTACCTTGTCCTTCACCAAATCCTGCCCGGTAGCCCATTGCGAAGCCATCCAGCCCAGCAGCACATTAGGCGCGTACTTGTTCCGCATACTCACAATGGCCTGAAACAATCCTTTTACATCATTGCTGAAACCCTTTGCATCGGCCTGATTGCTCAGGTCAACCTTAATGGTGCTTTTGGCAGCATTGTTTTTATAGATTTCCATGTAACCGAGCAGGTCGGGCTCATAATGTACAATCACTGTTTTACCATAAGATTTACAGATTTGCAGCAGCAGCTTAAAGTCGTCGAAGTACTTATGCATTACAGCCGTATCGTTCATGTTGGTAAAGGCGGGATCTTCAAACCGGCCTTTGGCCGGCACCAGGTTATAGTAAGTGAACACGGGTATGGTGCCCATGTCACTGCTTTGCTGCAAAAACTGACGGGCATACTCACCGGAGGGTGCATTCCACTCGGCCCAGCCGTTGCCGAAAATATCGCCGGCCAGATAGGCGTACCGATAATCGGCGCCTTGTAAAAATTGAGAAGTGGTATTGTTATCGTTTTCTCCGCCAAAGGCAATGCGCTTGGGCAGCAAGGCCATTACCTGTTGGGTATTGGCCGATGCGGCAGCGGAAACAGTAGCCGATGTTCCGGTACCGTTAAGGGTAGTTTGTAAGTTTTCTTTCTTACAACTAACCAAAAATAAAATGAGCAGTGCTGGTAAAATTAATTTCTTCATGCAATACCCATCAGTTAACGATAGATTTAATTATTAAGTTACAAAAATGTGCAACTGATGCTAAAACGAATTGTAGATGACCTGCACATCTGCGTAGCAAATATACTGTTTTTCAGGCTGATGACTAAACTGGATATCACATTAGTTTAATTTAATGTCGTTTTAAAACAATTAGAGTGTACAAAACGAAAATTCAGCGACGAAAAAATAGCCTTGTACCACTGATCATTTTTTTAACTGTTGCCACGAGAAGTTTAACCCATTGCCGGTGCTGTAAATAAAAAAAGCCATGCTGTATGGCATGGCTTCTGTAAATTGAGCAAGCTTGACTTTTATTTGGAAAAAGTAATATCCACCACAATTTTAGTGTTATTTGATGTAGCCGTTGATTCCAGTTTCAGGGTGCTGCCATCCAACTGCTGTACAGCATAGTTGGTTGTTGTATTGCTTTTCTGGCTGGTCATCGTCAGCGTGTTCAGCGTAGAAACCGAGTATTTGCCATTATCGCTGCCATAGGGTGAACCAACCGATGTGTAAGCCCCGCTTTGATCGTAAATAATATAATCCGAAGTGCTGAAACTATTGTTGGTGCTGGTGGTAAGCGTAGCGCCGGTAGTAGCATTGGTGCTGGTGGTCACTATAGATTTGGTGTACCATTTAGCCTGTATTTTACTGGTTTGGCTGGCGGTATTATTTTTATCTTTTTTGCAGCTGGTTGCAAAAGTTAATACGGCTAACAGGCTTAAAATTAATGTCTTAGTTAAGTTTTTCATCATCTCCTTTTATATTTTTCCTTTAAGTAAAGGTAGTGGAAATGAAAAATTTGCCAAAGTTTATCTGGCTCTAACTGCCTTTGGGGTCTGTATAACCCTCAATTACAGTTAATTAATTTTTACTTTTTCGGGGTCGGGAAATTGTTTCTGTTTACCCCCTGAGTTCAAATTTTTGTAGCCGGGTTCGCTCGGTTTTGCTGATGCCATAAGCGTATAAAATAAAAGCCATTACTTGTAATAAGTAATGGCTTTTAACGGGTGTAATAAGCTTTTTTTATTTCTTTTTTACCTCTTTGGCCCAGGCATCCTTCAGGGTTACAGTACGGTTAAATACCAGCTTTCCGGCATCCGAAGTTTTATCCAGGGTAAAATAGCCTTTGCGGATAAACTGATAGCCTTTGCCAGGTAGAGCGTTGGCCAAATCCTGCTCAATAAAAGCAGTTTGCACCTGTAAGCTTTCTGGGTTCAGGTATTCTTTAAAGTCGCCCTCCTCATTGCTGGGGTCTTCTACCTTAAACAGCCGCTCATATAAACGGATCTCTGCCTGTTGGGCGTGGGGTACACTTACCCAATGGATAGTGCCTTTTACGTTAATGCCGCTGGTATCATGCCCCGATTTGGATTCAGGCAGATGAGTGCAATGAATCTCGGTAATGTTGCCATCGGCATCCTTTACAAAATCTTCGCACTTAATAATGTAGGCATTCTTTAAACGCACCATTAAGCCCGGCGCTAAGCGGAAATACTTTTTAGCCGGCACTTCCATAAAATCATCCCGCTCAATGTACAATTCGCGGCTGAAGGGAATGTCGCGGCCGCCTTCGCCGCCCTCCACTTCAGGATTATTTTCGCCAAACAGGATTTCCGTTTTTCCTTCGGGATAATCGGTAATCACCAGCTTTACCGGGTCCAACACCGCCATACGGCGCCAAGCGGTTTTGTTTAAATCTTCGCGGATGCAAAACTCCAGCAAGCTTACATCAATCATGTTTTCACGCTTGGCTACGCCGATGCGGTCGCAAAACTCGCGGATGGAATGCGGGGTATAACCCCGGCGGCGCAAACCGCTGATGGTAGGCATACGCGGATCGTCCCAATCCTGTACATGGCCTTCGTTTACCAGTTGCAGCAATTTGCGCTTGCTCATTACGGTATAGGTCATGTTCAGGCGCGCAAATTCGTACTGGCGCGAAGGAAAAATTTCCAGCTTTTCAATAAACCACTCGTACAGCGGGCGGTGCGGCACAAACTCCAGCGTGCACAGTGAATGGGTAATTTCTTCAATCGAGTCCGATTCGCCATGGGCAAAATCATACATCGGGTAAATACACCATTTATCGCCGGTGCGGTGGTGGTGGGCATGTTTAATGCGGTATATCACCGGGTCGCGCAGCAGCATATTAGGGGAGGCCATGTCCATTTTGGCGCGCAGCACCCGTGAACCGTCCGGATATTTACCGGCTTTCATGTCTTCAAACAACTGCACATTTTCTTCCACGCTGCGGCTGCGGTAAGCATTGGGCGTGCCCGGTTCGGTAGGCGTACCTTTTTGAGCGGCAATTTCTTCGGGTGTGCTGTCGTCTACATAAGCCAGTCCCTGTTTAATCAGGTTCAGGGCAAAGGCATACAACACATCAAAGTAATCGGAGGCGTACAACTCATTGGCCCACTCAAAGCCCAGCCAGCGCACATCGGCTTTAATGCTCTCTACGTACTCAGTGTCTTCAGTTACCGGGTTGGTATCATCAAAGCGCAGGTTGGTTTTGCCATTGTATTTTTGCGCCAGTCCAAAGTTTAAGCAAATAGATTTGGCATGGCCAATATGTAAATATCCGTTCGGCTCGGGCGGGAAACGGGTATGTACCCGGCCCATGTTTTTACCCGCACGGATATCCTCCTCAATAATTTCCTCTATAAAGTTTAATGATTTTTCTTCGCTCATAATTCTAAGATACCTTACTGCTTGCGTGCTGCAGTGCATTATCACTCAATTCAATGCAAATCTGTGTAAATAATGTGAAATAATAAGAAATAATGTATTGTTTGAAAGTGCACGTTATTTCCCTGCAGCGCTTTGGCATCAGGGTATCAAAATAATTTGTTTAAGCCTGCCGCTACCTTTATATTAGGGGCTTATATATTGTTATGAAACCTGTTCACTTCTGGCTGGCAGCCGCCTTGTTTTCTTTTTCGGCCTGCACCTCCAATCATATCGAATTTAACGGTACAGCGCCGGGCCTTACCAATGCGGTATTTCTGGTTAAAAACGGCAAGGATGAATTATTCAGCGATGCTATTACCAAAGGCACCTTTCATAAATCGGGCATACTGGAAACGCCGGGCTACTATACGCTGGATATAATGAATAATTCAGACACCAAAGTACACCATGATCCCTACGAGGTATACCTGGAGCCGGGTACGTATACCATTGAAGCTCACACTGCGGATCTGAATGTGTACCCGAAAATCAACAGCACCTCTAAAACGCAGCAGGATTTATCGGCTTACTATGCCATACTGGAAGAAAAAACGGCTAGGCTGAATAAAGCGCTTAATGAACTCAGCAACAGGGTGGATAAAAAAGCGGCGCCATTGGTTCAGGAAATGAATACGCTGCTTTACAGCAAGTTGCTGGAATTGCAAAATCAGAAATCGAAAATGAGCTTGCTGGCCTATCGTGAGTTTATGCAGGGGCATCCTAAAAGCGATATCGCGGCTCACCTGATGGACCGGCTGGATTATGAAAGTGACCCGGCCCCCTTTTACACTATTTACCAGCACATGAGCCAGGCAGCCAAGGATAGCCCGGAAGGGCAAGAACTGGGGCCTAAGCTGAAATCATTGATCAGCCTGCTGCCGGGGGCATACGCACCCGACATTGCCGGCGCAACCCCGGAGGGTAAGAAGTTTAACCCCAAGGCGCTGGACAAACAGATTTATGTAATTGATTTTTGGCGGGCAGGCAACGAGGTGAGCCGCCTGAACCATCAGGATATGGTGGGTAAGCTTATATCACAACTGGACATGAAAAAAGTGGGTTTTATCAGTGTTTCGCTGGATAGCCGGCGCGACTGGTGGACTACCGCTATCAAAGATGATCATTTAACCTGGCCGCAGTATTCGGATTTGAAAGGTAATAATTCGACCAACGTGCAAAGCTGGGTAATTACTTCAATGCCTACTTATTATTTAATAGACAGCGACTGGCATGTACTGCAGCGCGATATTACTTTCAGCCGCATAAATTTTGAAGTGAATGATTACCTGAAGCATCACCACTCACATAGCAATCACCCGGTGATGCAATACACCAAAAACATGGTCAGTGGGCAAATGCCGTATAGCTACGCGGCCGGTAAATTTACCAAATGAGGGTAAAATGGCCTGCCGGGCGCCAAAAGTAAAGCAGGGTAAAGTAACATCCTGCCTGCCGCGGCCGGTAAGCTTTACGCCCGGGTGGATATGTCCGCAAAGCACATAGCCGTTGCTTTTCTCCAACTCCGTAGGTGGCACAGGGTGATGCAGCATCAGGAAGGGGCCGGTTTTCAGCTCCGGATGTGTGGCCACGTTGAGCTGATGATAATGTTCTTCCTTAATAATATCGTGGTTGCCGATAATGAGATGGACATCTACATGGGCACATTGCTCGCGCCAGGCGGCAAAGTAATTCCAGTCGGAGTTTTTGGCACTGTGGAATAGATCGCCCAGAAAAAAAATCTGTTGCGGTTGATAAGTATCTACCAGCCTGCAAAGCACACTTAAATCATCCTGCGCCAGCTGCTGCGGCACGGCAATGCCCGCTTTACGAAAGTGGCCTACTTTACCCAAATGCACATCAGCAGCAATCAGCGCTTTTTGCTGTTTCCAGTAAATTGCTTTTTCGGGCAGTAATACCAAATCCTGCCCCAGCAGTTTAAATTCCAATCCCTCAGTCATCGTTCTTACGAAACAAAATTACTAAAGATTTTAGGAATTTAACAACAGGTAAAAACAACAAAAGCCCGGTGATTAAACCAGGCTTTTGCTTCATTGCTGTAAACTTGCTTATTCTTTTTCGGCTTTTGCCTTAGGATTGATTGCGCTTTTGGCAATCTGGCTTAATAACTCGTCAGTTTTCTTTTCTTCGTTTAGGGTTTCTTCCAGTAACTGGGCAGCTTCCGTATAACCTAAAGTTTCGGCTAAAGTGCGCAGGGTGCCATAAGAAGCAATTTCATAATGCTCGGATTTTTGGGCGGCTGAAATAATGCCGGCATCGCGGGTAATGCTGCCATCTTCGGTATCTTCCATAATTTCTTCACCTTCTTTAATCAGGCCGGCCATCGCTTCGCATTTTTTGGCTGACGCTTTTTCCTGAATCGATTCAAATACCTGGTCAAGTCTTTTCACCTGGTTTTCGGTTTCCGTTTTATGGGTTTCCAGTGCCTGGCGCAATTCATCTGAGGTGGCGTTTTTGACCATCTTAGCCAGCGCTTTAGCCAGATGCTGCTCAGCCCAGTAAATATCCTTCAACTCATCAACAAACAGCTCATTTAAAGCTGACTCTTCCACATTTTCTGTTGATTCTATTTCTTTGCTTTTTGCTTTAGTTGCCATAATAATACATTTTGTTTATTGTATATCAATTCAACCCTTCCTTTGCAGTTAAGTTCTTTTTACTTTTAAACAAGTTGTGGACAAGTAACAGAAACCTATTGCGGTACTGCTTGTAAAGCAGCCTTTGAATTTACTTTGTTGATGATGAGGCAGAGTTGTTATTAATGGCTATCAGGATATTCGTTTATCCAATGAAAGCCCCGGCTGGTGAGATCGAACTGCTGCCTTTTTAAAGAGACCTCCACTTGATTCCCTTCAAATTTGCCATTCAGCAAAAGCTGATCAGCCGAAGGCTTCCCGTAATACAAGGTGTCGGTGGTGTTGCTGTCTTCCAGGCTAAGCACTATCATCTTATTAGTAGCGTGTTGCTTTAAACTGAAATTGCGCCGTTTATCATTCATCAGTATAATTTGGCCGTAACCGCTTTTTTCAATGCTCAGGCTTTTCCACTGGCGGTTATCGGTAAGTAGTGGTAGCAGCGTTTGGCCTGCAACTGCATAAGTAACTGCCGTATAAGCGCCATATAAGTTGTTCATGGGGAGGTTCATTTTATAATAAGCCATACCCGTTTGTATAAAGCCGGCCACAATATAAACTACCAATATCACTTTGAGTACCACACGGGTTACCCGCAGCCACTTCCTTTTAAAAGCAGCTATCCGGACTACAAAAAGTTTGACCGGCTCATCTTTAAAATAAAAGTGAAACAGATTGAGCAGATTAGGATAAAGCAAAAACAAGCTCATGATAACCAGTGCTGTTGAAATGATTTTTACCGGTACATCGAAAAAATAATTAATGGCCATAATATTGAGCGAGGTGAATACGGCAATGGTAGCGCCAAAGGCAACCGTTTTTCTGAATAGTAAGGTAACGGCGCTCAGCTCAACCAGGCCAATGAGTAGGTTGTAACCTCTCGAAAAACCGTAAAAGGTCCAGGCTAAACCCATGGGCGAAGAGTTTCCATAGGTATGCAGCATCCGCCCGTAACCCGGCTGCGGAAATTGCAGCTGAAATACCTTTACCAACCCGTAAGTAGTTAAGGTAAAAGCCAGATAATAGCGTACGGCAACAG
>CAXTCH010000022.1:0-16474 GCA_964241945.1 uncultured Mucilaginibacter sp. | reverse complement strand
GTGTAGATCTCGGTGGTCGCCGTATCATTAAAAAAACTACTACCTTGAGCAGGTAATTCACCATCTCAATTAAAATTATAAAGGCCTTTTATTGCTTTATAAAGTAAATACAAATCAATAAAAGGCTCTTGCTATAATAGGCGTTCAAACTTGATAAAGTTTGATTACAGGTAACGCCAACTAATTCAAATTAGTAATTAAAATCCGTTTTGCTTGAGCCTCTTTAGTAGCCAGTTCGCCGGCGAAGTACATTTTCAGGCATTGTAAAAAATTTTGCAGTGCAGGGCTTTGGCGGCAGGTAGCCCCGTACCAGGTGCGCCGGGCAAATGATGCCGGTAATGGCCGGGTTATTAAATTGGTTCCTTTTAAGTAAGGTTTTACAATCCAGTCGGGCATTACGGTTATGCCCAAGCCAGCTTTTACCATCTCCAAGGTAGCATCTGTATAATGTATGCGATGTAAAGTTTTGGGCTTCACCTGGCGGGCTTGTATCAGCGCCTCAATCACCGGCGTATCCTGGTAAGAAGGGTCATACAGCGGCATAATCATTTCCTCATTTTCAAAATCGGTAATGTCAATCAAAGCTTTAACGGCAAGCGGGTGATCATCAGGCAGCACTACTATTAACTGGTCTTCAAAAATAGCTTCATAGTTGATTTTGGTATTCACCATTTGTGTGCGTACAATGCCTAAATCAATATCCCCCCTTAGTAAATATTCCAACGGCCGGCGCGAGGCATCAGCCATAATGTTCACATTAATATTAGGCCACTGTGTTTTATAATATTTAATAATACTTGGCAGCCAGTGATAGGCAGTGTAGCACTGCATACTAACGTTTAGTTTTCCTGTCTTACCATTTTTATGATTTTGTATATCCTCTTCCAGCTGCCTGATCTCAGCAAGTATTTTTTCAGCGCTTTGTAAAAAACGTGTGCCTTCTTCTGATAAAAACAAACGTTTGCCCTGCCGGTTAAAGACTTCGACACCCAGTGCGCCTTCCAGTTCTTTGAGTTGATGGCTTAATGCCGACTGCGTAAGATGCAAAAAATTGGCTGCTTTAGTAAGTGTACCTTCTTTATTAATGGTATCCACCAGTTTAAAATGATGCAATGCAACATTCATATTACAAATATTAATTAACTGTACAAAAATAATTCATTTTTTTCATATACAACGTACCTTTACCTTTGTACTTTGTAACTACACTGCCACATGTTTAAAAAAGTATTAATTTGCTTTTGTCTTTTTTTCTGTTACATTTCGTTTCATACAAATTCTGCCTTTGCTCAACAACCCGTGCTGACTATTAAGGAAGCCGTGCGCATCGGTCTGGAAAACTATCCTGCGATCAGATCAAGACAAAATCAGGTAAATTCATCAAAAGCTTACCTGAGTGAAACTAAAACCGAGTACCTGCCCGACCTCAACTTTCAGGCGCAACAGGATTACGGTACCGTCAACAGTCAGTTTGGGCCGCTGTTCGGCTTTCGGGGTTTGGGTGTTTCCTCATCTGGCCCGGTAAATGCAAGCCAGAATTGGAATGCAGCTTTCGGCGCACTCTACTTAACCAATGTGAATTGGGATTTCTTCGCTTTCGGACGTGCGCTTGAAAAGGTGAAGGTGCAGGGCGCTGTATTGCAACGCGATGAAAAAGACCTGAATCAAACACAATTTCAACACGAAATCCGTATCGCTTCGGCTTACCTGAGCGTGGTAGCCGCTCAACGCCTGGTTAAGGTACAGCAAGATAACCTGAAGCGTACACTGGACATCCGAACTGTAGTGGTAACCCGTGTAAAGAACGGATTGAACCCAGGGGTAGATTCATCACAGGTAAACGCCGAGGTTTCGGCCGCGAGGATAGCCTTAACCAACGCCCAGCAAAATGAGCAGGAACAGGTAAACCAGTTATCACAATACCTGGGTATGGCTTCACCACCTAAAGATTTTGCGCTAGACAGCACCTTTGTTTCCAAAAATCCTAACAATCCGGACCCGGCTTCGAATGTAGCCTTGGATAACCATCCTACCTTACAATATTATAAAAGCCGCATAGGATTAAGTGATGAACAGGTAAAATATTACCGCACCATGCAATATCCTACTTTTTCACTGTTTGGTGTTTTTCAAGGCAGGGGAACTGGCTTTAAAACCGATGTGGCAACTTCAGTTACCGACTATACCACCAATTACGGATCGGGTGTAGACCCTACCCGTTATAACTATCTGGTAGGCGCAGGGGTAACCTGGAATTTTACTACATTATTCAGAACACATTACCAGGTAAAATCGCAAAAGTTTATTTCTGAGGAATATAAAAACGACTACGAAGGCATAAGTCAGCAATTAACCAATCAGCAGCTGTTGGCCGAAACCCGCATTTACAATTCATTGAAAAATGCCGGCGAAGCCCCTGTTGAAATTAAAGCCGCCAACGATGCCTATGTTCAGAAAACGGTTTTGTATCGCAATGGCCTGGCTAACATCACAGATTACACAACAGCGCTGTATGCCCTTTACCGAGCCGAAACGGATAGCTACATAGCTTATAACAATGTCTGGCAGGCATTGCTGTTTAAAGCAGCCACTACTGGCGATTTTAACCTATTCATTAATAATTTTTAATACTGTAACCAACACATTCTAATGGGATTAATAAAAGGCGCACTGCAACGACCCATAACCGTACTGGTGATTGTGGCAGGTTTATTCTTTTTTGGTATTAATGCAATCCGTACTATCAAGATTGACATTTTCCCGGATCTGAACCTCCCCGTGATCTATGTATCACACCCTTATGGTGGTTTTACCCCGAACCAAATGGAAGGATATTTCGGTAAGCAATATGTAAACTTACTGCTGTATGTATCCGGGGTGAAAAGTATTGAAACCCGTAACATACAGGGTTTAACACTTATAAAATTAACTTTTTACGAAGGAACCAATATGGCTCAGGCCGCCGCGGAGGTGACGGCCTATACCAACCGCGCGCAGGCTATCTTTCCTCCAGGATCGCAGCCACCGTTTATATTGCGTTTTGATGCCTCTACGTTGCCGGTAGGGCAACTGGTGCTCACTAGCCCTTCGCGAAGCAATAACGAATTGCTCGATTTGGCTAACGTATATGTTCGTGCCTCGTTTACGCAAATTCCGGGTCTGGTAGCGCCTGCGCCATTTGGTGGTAACGTGCGTACCGTACTGGTCCGGGTAGATCCGGGATTGCTGCGTGCGCACAACCTGACGCCTGACCAGATTGTACAGGCTATTCAAACCAATAACTTAAATACGCCTGCGGGTAACGTTCGTATAGGCGATTATAACTATGTAGCGCCTACCAACGGTACTATCAAAGCCATTAAAGATTTCGGCGATATTCCACTGTATCAAAATGGCATTCAAACTCTCTTTATCCGTGATGTGGCAACAGTAGAGGACGGCGCCGATATTACCAGCAGTTATGCCTTGGTAAACGGCAAGCGTTCGGTATACCTGCCTATCACCAAATCATCTGATGCTTCTACCTGGGAAGTGGTGCAAAACCTGAAAAAGGCCATCCCGCGTTTCCAGGCGCTGCTTCCGCCTGATGTAAAGCTGTCGTATGAATTTGACCAGTCGGTATATGTGATTAATGCAGTGAAGAGTTTGGCCGAGGAAGGTGCTATCGGCGCGATACTTACCGGTTTGATGGTATTATTGTTTCTGGGTGACCGGCGCGGAGCGCTTATCGTAATCATGACCATTCCTACCTGTATTGTGGCGGGTATTCTCTTTCTGTCGCTTGCTCACCAAACCATCAACATCATGACCCTGAGCGGTCTTTCCCTGGCTATCGGTATCCTGGTGGATGAGTCGACGGTAACCATCGAGAATATACACCAGCATTTTGATATGGGTAAGCCAAAGGCTTTAGCCATATGGGATGCCTGTAAGGAAATCGCCTTTCCTAAGTTGCTTATCTTATTCTGTATTCTGGCGGTATTTGCGCCGGCCTTTACCATGAAGGGTATACCGGGCGCATTGTTCTTACCGCTGTCGCTGGCTATTGGTTTTGCCATGATCACTTCGTACTTTTTGGCGCAAACCTTTGTGCCTATCATGGCCAACTGGCTGATGAAGAACGAGCATGAAAAGAAAGATTACGGTCGTGACGATGCCGGCTCTGTAGACGAGCAAAAAGAAGAGGAAGCCAAACACGCCACTGAAGATCATGGCGATAAAACCACTCGCTTTGATAAGTTCAGAATCGGATTTATCAAACTGATGGATAAGATGATACCACGGCGTAAACTGATTGTAACCATATATGCCATAGGTGCGGTAGCGCTGGCTTTATTTATGTTTACCATTATGGGCCGCGACGTATTGCCTAAAGTAAATTCCGGCACCTTCCAGGTAAGGTTACGTGCACCAGACGGTACCCGTCTTGAACGCACAGAAGCTATTACCATAAGGGCTACACAAATACTGCAAAAGATAGTAGGTAAAAATCATATTGCTGTTACCTCTTCTATGGTAGGGCAGCATCCTTCGCAGTTCTCTACCAGTCCTATTTACTTGTTTATGGCTGGTCCGCAGGAAGCGGTAATGCAGGTGAGTTTGAGCGAAGATTACCATACCAATCTGGAAGACCTAGAAGACCGCTTCCGGAAGTTGGTGAAGCACGAAATGCCCAACGTAATGATGTCGTTTGAGCCTATCGAGCTTACTGATAAAATTTTAAGTCAGGGTTCGCCTACACCTATTGAGGTAGCCATCAGCGGCAAAAACAAACAACAGAATGTAATTTATGCTTATAAGGTTTTAGAAAAACTTAAAAAGATAAGTTACCTGCGCGACGTACAAATAGGACAGTCCTTCAAATATCCATCTTTAAATATCAATATTGACCGGGTAAGGGCAGCTCAGTTAGGTCTTACCATCGACCAAATTACCCGTTCACTGGTGGCAGCTACGTCATCTTCGCGTTTTACTGCTAAAAACGTATGGCTTGATGAAAAAGTAAATCTGAGTTACAACGTACAGGTAGAAGTACCGGAATACCAAATGGCCAGTATTGAGAACATCAAGGAAATTTCTTTACTACCCAACCAAACCCGCCCGGTATTGGCAGACGTGGCTGATATTAAACAAGATACCACCTTTGGTGAGGACGATAACGTTGGTGCATTGGCTACCATGTCGGTAACGGCGAACATGTATCATAAAGACTTAGGTACGGCTGCTGATGCGGTGAAAGATGCTATAAAATCATTAGGTAAACTGCCGCGTGGTTTAACAGTAGCGCCCCGTGGTATGAGCGAGACGCTGACCGACACCTTAAGCAGTTTGCAAACCGGCTTGTTGGTGGCCATTATTGTAATTTATTTAATGCTGACTGCCAACTTCCAGTCGTTCAAGGTATCGCTGGTGGTATTGTCAACGGTGCCAGCTGTAATTGTGGGATCCTTGTTCCTGGTGAAAATAACTGGTGCTACGCTTAACCTGCAATCCTATATGGGTATGATTATGTCGGTGGGGGTGTCTATCTCGAACGCAGTTTTGCTGGTTACCAACGCCGAAGAATTGCGCTTGTATAACAAAGATGCATTGAAAGCGGCCCGTGAAGCTGTGGCCTTACGTTTACGTCCTATCCTGATGACCAGTTTGGCCATGATTGTGGGTATGATTCCTATGGCTTCCGGTTTAGGTGAGGGTGGTGATCAAACTTCGCCACTGGGCCGTGCGGTAATTGGTGGTTTGTTGTTCTCTACTTTTGCGGCGTTGCTGATACTGCCTTTGGTATTTGCCTGGGTACAGGAAAAAACTACTACCGATTCTGTATCTCTGGATCCTGAAGATAAAGACAGTAAAGTATTTGTACCCGAACATGGTAAGCACGAAGACCATAAAGATGGTCAGGCTCATGAAAATAACCAGAAACTGTTACCTGCGGCAAACGGCGCTGATACCAAATTATTACCCGGACACCAGCAGCCCGAACATCAATTACCTGAACATCACTCATAAGCATTGTATAACACACAGATGAAAAATCTAACATACGCATCTACCCGCACCTTGGCAGCATTGCTGATCGCTTCAGCATTGTTGAGTTCCTGCGGCGACAGTAAGCAAGAAAAAGAAGCAAAAAAGGAAGAAATACAGCAGCAAAGCCAAATGGAAACGCCGGCTGTGGTGCCCATTACCATTGAAAAAGGTAAGCTGCAGTCTACCCTGCAGGTGCCTGGCGAGTTACAGCCATTTAATACCGTTAACCTGTATGCCAAAATTAACAGCTACGTAAAGCAGTATCTGGTTGATATCGGTTCGCAGGTGCATAAAAACCAGCTAATGGTAATTTTAGAAGCGCCTGAAATTAACTCGCAGTTGGCACAAGCCAAATCGCGTATTGAGCAGCAAAAGGCTTTATACTTAGCCAGCAAGTCCAATTACGATCGTTTATACAATACCAGCAAAACACCGGGAACCGTAGCCCAGAACGATTTAGATATGGCAGAGGCCCGCAAAAATTCAGATTATGCCAATCTGGAAGCCGCCAAAGCCTCTTATCGCGAAGTAGAAGCTAATCTGGCTTATTTGCAGATACGCGCTCCTTTCGACGGAGTAGTTACTCAGCGTAATATCAACGCAGGCGCTTATGTAGGCCCGGGAGCAGGAACCAATTTGCCGCTGTTCGTTGTGCAGGAACAAAAATTGCTGCGTTTGGTAATTTCAGTACCCGAATTAAACACTTCATCCATCAGTCATCAGGATCACGTGAACTTCCATGTACGCGAAATACCGGATGTGCTTTTCACTGCTAAGGTAAAACGTTTAGCAGGCGCCATTGACGAGCGCCTACGGTCGGAACGGGTAGAAATGGATGTGATTAACGATAACAAGCGTTTGTTGCCGGGTATGTATGCTGAGGTGGATATCCCGATGCAATCTCATGACAGCACTTTTGTGGTACCTAAAAATGCGGTAGTAGTATCCACCGAAAAAGTATTTGTAATACGTATTACGAATTATCACCGGGCACAGTGGGTAGATGTTCAGAAAGGATTGGAGAGCAAAGATAAAGTAGAGATTTTCAGTAAGGACCTGCATATAGGCGATCGCCTGATTAGCAAAGCCAGCGATGAAATACGCGACGGGCAACCGGTTGATGACCGCGCCAAATCACAAGGCGGCAACGGCGCAGAAAGCGGTGAATCACAAGGTACAAATGGCGGCGGCCATCAAAGCGGCCAAACCGATAGCAGCTCTGCTGACAAAAAACCTAAGGACAACTCAGGCCGGAATGGTCAGAGTGCTCAGCAAAACAATGGAGGCAAAAAAGGCAAAGGCGGTAATTCGCAAAGCAACCCCGTTGAAGACGGCGAAAAACATTTAGGCCAGGAACGTACCGGCGAGGATGCCGGCGCACCGGGCGGTAAGCAGGGTAAAAGTACCGTACACCGTTATGGTAACGGCGCAAAAGTAGGTGGTTGATTTCAAAAAATCAAATAAAAGCGCCCCTGCCAACTCAACTGGTGGGGGCGCTTTCTATTTGCAGGCTGTTAATAGAATTTTTGCTGATGAGTACTTAAGCGGTTTGCCCTGCTAAAAGGTAAAGCACCGCCATACGAATGGCCACGCCATTTTCCACCTGATCCAGAATGATGGATTGATTGCTGTCGGCAACATCACTGGTAATTTCAATACCCCGGTTAATAGGGCCCGGGTGCATAACGGTGATTTGCTTATCTAAGGAATTAAGTATCTGCTTATTGAGGCCATACAGCATGGTATACTCGCGCAGAGACGGAAAATATTTGATGTCCTGCCGCTCCAATTGTATACGCAGCATGTTGGCCACATCGCACCAGTTTAAGGCTTTTAACAGGTTGTGTTCTACTAATACACCTAACGATTTGATATATTTCGGTATTAGAGTGGTAGGTCCGCACACCATCACCTCGGCGCCTAATTGTTTAAGGCACAAAATGTTGGAGAGCGCAACGCGCGAGTGCAAAATATCACCTACAATCACTACCTTTTTGCCTGCCACATCACCATACTTTTCACGGATAGAAAAAGCGTCGAGCAGGGCCTGAGTGGGATGCTCATGAGCGCCGTCACCGGCATTTACAATCTGAGCATTAATATGGCGGGATAGAAACACACCGGCACCTGCGTAAGGATGGCGCATTACCACCATATCCACTTTCATGGCCAGGATATTATTCACGGTATCTACCAAAGTCTCGCCTTTGCTAACTGATGATGAGGAGGCTGCAAAATTTACCACATCAGCCGACAGGCGTTTTTCAGCCAATTCGAATGACAAACGGGTACGGGTGGAATTTTCAAAAAAGATGTTGGCAATAGTTACATCACGCAGGGAAGGCACTTTTTTTATGGGTCGGTTTAAAACGCTTTTAAAAGTGTCCGCAGTTTCAAAAATCAGCTGAATATCGTTAACATTCAAATCCTTAATTCCTAATAAGTGCCGTGTGCTTAATCCTGCCATTGTGTATTTCTTTACCCTCGCGTATTTTTAATTTCTATTAGACTGTTTTTATTTGCTGTCCGACAGCAACACAATTCTGTCTTCGCCGTCCGTCTCTTTCCAACTTACAATTACTCTTTGCGAAGCAATGGAGTCTACTTCGATGCCTACATAGTCGGCAGTTACCGGTAACTGGCGCGCGTAGCGGCGGTCTACCAGCGTCAGCAACTCTACTTTACCCGGTCGGCCAAACGCCAGCATGGCATCCATGGCAGCCCGTATGGTGCGGCCCGTCCACAATACATCATCCATCATGATGACTCTTTTACCTTCGATAATAAAATCAATTTTGGTTTGGTTCGGCAGCAGGGGCGACTCGCGGCGGCGGAAATCATCACGGTAAAAAGTGATGTCCAAATCGCCCTGCTCAATGCGGCGGCCCGGCAAAATCTGCCTTAACTCTTCGGCAATGCGGCGCGCTAAATAAATGCCTCTGGGCTGAATGCCGATGATTACAGAATTTGAAAAATCATTATGGTTTTCAATAAGCTGCCTGCACAGGCGTTGAATAGTGATTTGAAATTTCTGACCGTCAAGCAAAGTTAAGTTTTGCATCCGTTGCGTAGATTTGAGCAAAGGTAGCAAATTGTGCGTTTAGTTGATTGAGAGGTAAGTCAAAATTAAAAAGTCAAAATTCAAAATAGCATCAGCACAAAGTAATTGGACTTACGGATTTAGTTTCGCAATTGCGTCAACCTTGATCTGGTATAATTTACATAAGCGACTTGGTCAGCAGCGGGTTTAGCAGCCAGGTATTTTTTGTAATATTTGACGGCATTGGTTTTATCCTTCATTTCATCATATAAACCAGCCAGCGAATAATACATTAACGGTTCTGCGTTAAACGTCAGACCGCGCTGGTAGGCGGCTAACGCTTTGTTGTATTGCTTACCAGAATCATAAATGTTGCCGAGTTCACCATAATAGGTAGTAACAGAAGATGATATGCCCTCGCTGATGGCTTTCTGCAAATAATTAATGGCCGCCGGTTTGTCATTCAGCTTTTTATAGCACATAGCAGCAAAATAATAGGAAGTTTCTGTTTGCTGATTATCGTCTATTCCTGCCAAAGTTTCTACACCGCAGGAGTAGTTTTTTAACTGATAATACGCCTCGCCCATTTTAGTAAGTACCTTACCTGAATGATCGCCCAATTGCACCATCTGATTACAGGCCTTCAGGGTTTCCTTCCATTTCTTTTGAGCATAGGTCAGCTTAATTAAACTTTCCAGTAAAATGGCGTCTGATGAATCGACCGTAATAGCCGCATTAAGCACTTTTTCGGCAGCAGGCAGCTGTTTTAAGGTAACGTACATATCGCTTAAATCTGAAGCAACGTCCGGATCAGCGGCGTTAAGCTTATTTGCTCTTTGCAAGTTTATAATGTAATCGGGTACATCATTTTGCAGTAAACTCAACCTGGCCAGCTGTTTATAGGCCGCAAAGTTCGTCGTATCGGCCGCTACCATTTGTTTGAAGTAATGGCTGGCCTTCATCATGTTACCGCGCCTTAGATTAATAGATGCCAAATTATAAAGCGCTGCTTTATTGGTCGAATCCTGATTGAAAATTCGCTGATAATACAGGTCGGCATCATTTGAACTGCCCGACATGAGAGCAGAGTAAGCCAGCTGAGACAGGGCCCTGACATCTGTAACGGGTTCCTGATAAACACCTTTTAAATAATTGAGTGCATCAGCATAGCGCTGACTTTGGTAATACTCTATCAAACGGGTATTATCAGCGCTATGCTGTGCATCACACAGTATGGCAGATAAAAATAAGAGAAAAGACAAGCAAATGAATTTCATATAACTAAGTTATTAGTTATATGTGTAAATTTCAAAATTTAAACAAAATTAGTTTTAAGAGGTTCTCAAAGTAAAACAAACTAATTTGTTATGGATAAGATAAAAAAATTTGATTTGATGGAAAAGATTGTTCACGAGTTGGAAGATTTGCGGAATAGTCAGCAGGCCATTATTCAAAAACTTGGAAAAATAGAAGTAGATAACATCGACTTGGGCGACCAACGTCTGGAAAAGGATTTACCCGATATGCATCAGCGTGTAGCGGATAATCTGGACACTATATCCGGCTTATTAGATAGCTTTGCGGAACAAACTGATAAATTCAGTTCAAGCAATAATATTCAGGCGTTGAAAGAACAGGAAGCGATTGAAGCTGCAAAGAAATAAAGTTGCTTATATTATCATAAAAAAAGGGAACTCATAAAGTTCCCTTTTTTTATTCAATGCTTTTGCCCTTCATAGCATGGCTGATGGCCATGTCCATCACACGTTCAGCAAAAGGACGGGTATAATTGTTCAACTCGTCTACTTTTTGATGAATTAAGTCTTTATCCCCTTGGGTCAGTACCTCTTTTAAAGTATTTACAAATCGTTGCGTTTCTGCAATTTCAGCAATAGATAAGTATTCCCGATTCTTTTCTAAAAAGCGCTCGGCCGTATATACCATTTGCTCACCTTCAGTACGGGCTTCAATCAGCATACGTTGGGTCACATCATCTTTAGCGTGGGTAATGCTGTCTATCAGCATTTGCTCCACCTGATCGTCGGTTAAACCGTAAGCAGGTTTTACGTCCACTTCCTGTTTCACACCCGAGCGCAGTTCAATGGCCTGCACCTTTAAAATGCCATCAGCATTCAGTAAAAAGTTAATATCTACCTTAGGTAAACCTGCAGGCATAGAAGGGATGCTTTTGAGTTCGAATTCAGCTAACCGGCGGTTTTCTTTTACCAAATCACGTTCGCCCTGGTAAACCGATATCTTCATATTCACCTGGCCGTCTATCGAAGTAGTATATTGCCTGCCGGCTTTGGTAGGCACTTTTGAATTCCGGGGGATGATGACGTCCATCAGTCCGCCCATGGTTTCAATGCCTAATGAAAGCGGAGTTACATCTAGCAGCAACACGTCTTTTCGGTTACCGGCCAGCACATCGGCCTGTATGGCTGCACCCAAAGCAACTACCTCATCCGGGTTTACTTCATCGTGTACCGGACGGCCAAAAAATTTAGCTACCTGATCTTTTACCAATGCAGTGCGGGTTGAGCCGCCCACCATAACTACTTCATTTATATCCTGAACGGTTAAGCCGGCATCCATAAGCGCATTCTGACAGGCAGTAATGGTTTCCTGTACTTTAGGGCCAATCAGGTGTTCAAAAGTATTACGGTCAATGGTAAACCAAATGTCGCCAATTTTTTCGTTGAATATGCTTTGGTGGGCAAAAGCTTTCTTGGCTTCTTCAGCCTTTAAGCGAAGTAACTGACCCAGCTCCCGGTTCTCCGATAAATCAGCCGGGTTGATTTCATTTTCCTCAATCCAGTAATTAACAATTAACCGGTCAAAATCATCGCCGCCTAAAAAGGTATTGCCGTTAGTTGCCAGTACCTCAAAAATACCGTTTTGAATTTGCAAAATTGAAACATCAAATGTACCACCACCTAAATCATACACCGCAATAGTCTTGCTTTCTTCAGGATTCAAGCCGATGCCGTAGGCCAGGCTGGCAGCTGTAGGTTCATTCACAATGCGCAGCACATCCAGTCCGGCCAGTTTGCCAGCATCTCGGGTGGCTTGGCGCTGCGAATCGTTGAAATAAGCGGGTACCGTAATCACCGCACGGCTTACCGGTGTTTTAAGCGCATGCTCTGCACGCTCTTTCAATTCTTTTAAAATCAGCGATGAGAGCTCAATCGGCGTGTAAAAATGATTGTTGACATTGATTTTTACCAGACTTTCAGTGTTGTCGTCAATAATTTTATAAGAAAAAAAGTCTTTATAATTTTCGATATCGTGGTAAGAGCGGCCCAGCAAACGCTTTACAGAAAATATAGTATTGCGGGGATCGGTCAATAGCAGTTCGCGGGCTTCGTTGCCAACAGTAACTTCGCCGCCAGCGCCAAAGTGAATTACAGAGGGTACCAATACGCCTTTACCGGTGTCGTTAATCACCTGCGCCTGCTTGTCGGGGTTGATAAAAGCTACCAGTGAATTGGTGGTACCCAAATCAATCCCTACAATGATATCTTCCTGCTGTAATGAACCTGTTGCCAGGTTAATAGAAACTTTAGCCATAGTACGAAATTAACAAAAGTCAAAAGTAAGGAGTTTTGCATGTTGCCGTGTCATGTAAATGTGAATTGAGCGCCGCTTTGCTTTAATGGGCTACATTAACTATTTTCACAGCGATGTTTACCCCGCTTCACCGGTTATTCGGCCAGTTCTTATTCATCCTGATATATGCACTTATGCCTCAATTGCTGCAGGCCCAAACTTTTGGCGGTAATCCGCCCTCGGTAAAATGGAAAAAGGTAAATATTCCGGCAGCACGAATCATCTTTCCACAGGGAATTGATACAACAGCCTTTAAAGTGGCTAACATTATCAACCGCATTAATGGCGCTGTGAAACCTACACTTGGTTACCGGCAGAAGCAGATCAATATTGTATTGCAAAATCAAACGCTGGTAAGCAACGGTTATGTCGGACTGGCACCCTTCCGCAGCGAATTTTATTTGACCCCCGAGCAGAATAGTCTTGATTTAGGCAGCCTCCCTTTTGCAGAGCAATTAGCCGTTCATGAATTTCGGCATGTGCAGCAGTTCAATAATTTTGATGTAGGGCTTACCCGGGCCGTGCACCTCATCTTTGGCGAAAGCGGACAAGCCTTTGCCAACGGACTATCTATCCCTAACTGGCTGGATGAAGGCGATGCTGTGTATGATGAAACCTTGGTGACCCGTCAGGGCAGGGGCCGGTTGCCTTATTTTTTTAATGATTACCGCGTATTGTGGGCTGCCGGCAAACAATATAGTTTCATGAAGCTGCGTAACGGCTCGTATGTCGACCTGGTGCCTGACCATTACCCTTTAGGGTATATGCTGGTGGCTTACGGACGCGATAATTACGGCAGTGATTTTTGGGGAAAGGCAGGACATGACGCTGCCGCTTTCAAAAGTTTATTTTATCCGCTTCAAAATGCGGTTCGGCAGTATAGCGGGCAGCGGTACTCGCAATTTACTACGGCGGCATTGAATTACTTCAAACAGCAGCTGATCACACCTGAGCAACAACAATTTGATGCCAATCTTAAACATCTGCATTTTAAAGCCGACCATATATATCCGGTATATGCGGATGACAGCACACTCCTTTATAAAAAATTGTCGTATAAAAAGCGTCTGGTTTTTGTGATGAACCGCAATGGGAAGGAGCATAGTATCCGGCTGAGTGATATGACTATTGATGATTATTTTGATTATCAGAAAGGCAAAATTATTTATATGTCCTACCGGCCCGATGTACGCTGGGGCTACCGGGATTATAACGAATTGGCCATTATAGATGTAGCTACAGGAGGCCAGCGGCGCATTACCCGGAAAACCAAATATTTTGCACCGGCCTTCAGCGCCACGGGCGATACGATAGTGACTGTACAAATCGGCCCTTCGGGCAAAAGTTTTTTGCATCTGCTAAACGCTGTCAATGGGCATTTGATTCAGGCGGTGCCGAATCCGGACCAACTGATTTATACTTACCCTAAATTTTATAATAGCCATACCCTGATTGCGGCGGTGCGTAGGCCTTCAGGAGAAATGGCGGTGGCGCTGATTCATATACCGTCGGGAAAGACTGATTACCTTACCGAGAGCAGCTTCACACCGATCAGTTTTCCGGTGCTGCAAAAAGATACGTTATATTTTACAGCTGTTGCCAGCGCCAGCGACCGGCTATACGCCTTGGCTGTACAAAGCCGGAAGTTATACCGGTTAACTAATGATTCCATACAGGCCTCTCTGGGTAATTACCAACCGGCGGTTTCTAAGGGGAAAATAGCTTGGGTGAATCCAACAGTGGCGGGGTACCAGTTGCATCAGGTCAACAAAAATAGATTGCACCTGCAGGAGGTGGCCCGGCTAATGCCCTTGTCGAATTTTGGTGTCCGCAATTTACAGCAGGATTCTGCTGCGCACATTATTGACAGCAACTTTGCGGCGCAGCCTTTATCCGAGCGGAAATATCCCAGGTTTACACATCCTTTTAACTTTCACAGCATTTTTCCATACTTTGATGATCCGAACTATACGCTTTCACTGGAAGGGCAAAATATTTTAAACACTTTCACAACCGAACTCGCTTTTACCTACAACCGTAACGAGCAGTATAAAAAAATTGATTTTAACGCGGCTTATGGTGCATGGTTTCCCTACCTGTTTGGTGGCGTGAGCTATACCTTTGACCGTCGAGGATTTGCTACGCGGCTAAACCAAAATATTTACTGGAATGAGAAAGCAGTGCAGGCAGGCCTTCAGCTGCCATTTAATTTTACTGCAGGTACGCATTATACCCACTTATCGCTGCAGTCCAGCATAAATTACGCAGGCACAGATGTCCAAGCGGCTTATCAGCAGTATTTGCCAAAAAGCTATACTTATGCCGATAATACGGTAAGCTTCTCTACTTACGTGCAGCAGCCCAAACAAAATATTTACCCGCATTGGGCACAAACGCTTACATTGAATTACAAAGGCTCTGTAAGCAGCCTTGATGCCAGACAATTTTTAGCTACCGGCAATTTTTACTTTCCGGGTTTAGCGGCTAACCATAGCATAGTAATTAACGCGGCATGGCAACAGCGCAGTCACCGCAATGATATTTACACCAACGACTTTCCTTTTTCGCGTGGGTACACAGCCGTCAACTTGTATGAGATGGGCAAGGCGGGCATCAACTATCATTTTCCACTAGCTTACCCGGATGCCGGATTGGCTAATCTGATATATATATCCCGCATACGGGCCAACCTGTTTTTTGATGCTACCCGTGGCGCTTTTGATACTTATACCGTACCAAATGTAAAAGCCAACTTCCGATCGGTAGGAGCAGAGATATATTTTGATACCAGCTGGTTTAACCAAGCCGGCGTAACCTTTGGCTTACGCTATAGCTATTTGTTGGATGATGACTTGTTTGGCAGTTATGGACGAAACCGTTTTTCGCTCATTGTACCGTTAACTAACTTTTAAAAGTCAGAGAATGGCTTGAATGTTAATCAGCTCCGGTTTTAAGCAGAATATTCAGAATGCGGGATAGGGGTATTCGCTAATTCCAAAATCTTTTTCACACGTTCAGTATCGGTTTCATCAATCCAGTTTTCGGGAACACCGCTGTAGCCGCCCATCAAAATATGATCGTTATGATGCACCATCTTGCTGTCATGGTGTTTGCGGGCAGAGGAATGTACTTCGGTAGCATTGGTGAAGCGTACCAAATTATTCACATTCAACTCATTTACACCGCTGCCAGGCATGATGCTGATACGCCCGGCGGCTCTTTCCACCAGGTGGGCAATATTGCTGGCGCCTTCCATAGCCGTTGTTTTGCCTCCCGAAGTAAGCAGGCGTTCACAGCCCAGTTCAATCACATCATCAAGAGCCTGATATAAATCAGCCGTCAGGTCAAACGCGCGATGAAAGGTGACGCCTAAGCCTGCGGCTGTGGCCCGGCCGATTAAACGACTGCAACGTTCCTTATCCACACTGCCGTCTGCATTCAGGATGCCTACTACCACACCATCGCAACCGGCCTGGATACAAAGATCAATATCTGCTTCCATGATGTCCATTTCATGGTCATCATATAAAAAATCACCCGCACGCGGACGAATCAGGACGTATAGCTTAATTTGCAATAATTTACGTGCTATGAGGATTTGCCCGTAAGAAGGGGTGGTGCCGCCTTCCTGTAAATTGTTGCAAAGCTCAACACGGGCGGCACCGCCTGCCTGGGCGGCCAGTGCTGAATTTACTGAATTCGCACATACTTCAAGTGTAATGATAGAAGCGTATAAAAAATAGTATGATAAGTAAAACGTTTATATGAAACAGTATGATGCCTGAAAAGTTAGTC
>CAXTCH010000021.1:0-17099 GCA_964241945.1 uncultured Mucilaginibacter sp. | reverse complement strand
CATAAAACGAGTTTACGATCCTGAAGTTAGGGAGGGTGTAGGCCTGGTCGGCAACAACATCAACAGAATGCCCTTCATCAACCAGCTGATTGGCAAATGAAACTATAAACGCTTCTATACCGCTGTTGTAAGGCTCTTTTAATGATATGCCAGGCCCTGACACAAGTAAAATATTCATAATAAAAACAACACCAGTCTACACAGCTGAAAATCTGCCCGCTATAAAAGGTTGCATACACACGCTCACCGGGAGTTATGTGTGTGCTTTCCATATCATCGACTTATAATATGTAGCAGATAAAAGTTATCAAGTATTTATCTGGTTGTAAATATAGTTTTTTTGACGGAGTATAAGGTCGGCACATGGCAAGCGACTCTAAATTTGGTTGGGGAAATGGCCGGTTCCGATTCATTCCGGAAAGCTTACATCATTTGGTTAATTATAGATCATCCTTTTCCCGGAATCAGGCAATCCGCAGGCTCATATTTTTACCTTGGTGTCGTTTAAAGGTTCTCCATACCTATGCTTTTTAACTGGTTTGTTTATTACTTAATTGGCATAACAACAATTGATAATTCTTTTTAGAAAACCTTGATATATCGTCTTAAAGAAAGTAAACTATCTTATATGTACACCTACAGCATCGGTCATGGCGCTGGTTGCGCCTTTGCTGTTTTTAGCAACAAAGGTGTAGTAATAAATAGTACCGGCAGTTACCGCTGTATCCACATAAGACGGATTATCGGCGGCTACAGAAGTTAAAAGTTGAGGCTCTTTACCTTCTGCTGCCCTGAATACCTGCACCTCTTTAATGTCCTGGCCTATCGGTACATTCCAGCTCAATTGCACTGCATTGCCTGAGGGCAAAGCCTTAATATTGGATAACATTAAAAGCTGTTCGTCATAAAAAGTGTAACCTGCTTCCAGACTCGGGCTGCTCAGGCTTTTATCATCGGCGCCTACCGTACGCAAACTGTAATAATACGTACCTGCAGGGTGAGGAAGGCTATCAACAAAAACGTTCACATTTTTACCCAGCAGCCGGCCGCTCACGGGTTGCGCCGGTGTATTTCCGCTCCGGCGATAAAGCCGGTAGCCGGAGAAATTGCCCGAAGTATTGCGTAAATCAGCCCATAAGATCATCAGTTTGTGATTCCTCCCCTCACGA
Source organism: uncultured Mucilaginibacter sp. (assembly GCA_964241945.1). GTDB lineage: Bacteria > Bacteroidota > Bacteroidia > Sphingobacteriales > Sphingobacteriaceae > Mucilaginibacter. The sequence continues at coordinate 15,930 of CAXTCH010000021.1, read as the reverse complement.
ACGGTTAATTTATAAGGAATAGGTAAAGTGCTGCTGCCTTCGCTGTAAGCATACATGGGCTGTGATTTCGGACTGATTACGTATGACGTATTCTCGTCGGCAACGCTGTACCGGTACACCCCAGCCGAGTGCTGTTCAGGCAGCACATCCACATACTTTATGTTGATGCTATCGGTTACCAGCGGCGACCCGATTTGACGCATAGGGCCGTCGCCATCAGCACGATAAATAAAATAGGCATGGGTGCTGTGCTTGGTTCTTTTCCAGGTCAGGATAACTTTGTTGCCGTCCTGCTTTAAATCTACATTAAGCGGCGGCAACGGATTGGGTTCACTGGCCTTTAAAATACCGGGTATACGCGGTGAGGCAGGTGAGGTTTCGTAATCGCCGTTTAGTTTAATGGTATAAAAATACTGGGTAATGGGGCTTACGTTATTATCCGTATAAGAAGTATCGGCAGCTGCTACGCCGGCTATTTTGTGGTATTGGCCGTTATAGCTATCGCTCTTATAAATATCAATAGACACAATGTTTTTGGTATTTGCCAGCTTCCATCCTAAGCGGATAGCTTTCTGGCTTTCTGCTGAATAGGCCCTGAAATCGTGCACCGAAGGCGTAATCGTATTTTCAGCAACGTTAAATACCTTGGTTTCAGGCGAGGGTATGCCGGGGTTGCCTGCACCATCCAATGGGAGTATGGCATAGGTGTAAGGCACTTTCGGGGCGGCGGAGTGGTCGGTAAACGTGATATAAGTTTTACCGCTGGTGTTGATAAAAAGCGGCTCCGCATCAATCTCCTCAAACCCTGTGCGCAGATAGTAGCTCCGCAGTACTTTGCAATGCGTCATAACGCCGCGGTCGGCTACTTCAAACTCTACAGTAATGCCGCTAAGAATAGGTTTCACCGAGGACGGACGGATATCGGTCACAAACTTTTCGGCCGGATATTTTATCGTATTGGTTAGCGCTTCAGTACCTGCATCGCCGCGGGCAACCATTTGCACTTTATAGCGGTATACAATTCCCTTTTCAGCTTTTGTATCATACCATGCAGTTCCGGTGGCGCTGCGCAGGGGCAAATCCTCCTGAATTTCCGGCGGCGAAGTTTTGGCAACGTCGGCTTGTAGGCGCTCCCACAGGCTCTGCAGCCGCTGGTCATCAAGCGGGATAATATCAAGGCCGGCGCTTTGCTGCGCATTGTACAGCCCCGCTTTAATTTCTTCTTTAGCGGCGGGCATCTTTACGTCGGCCACTGGTGTCCAGTCGCCGTTTTCGCGCTGGCGGAATACCCGGTAGGTAAAGTTTTTAGGCAGCGCATCGCCGCAAATTACCCAGTTGCCTTTTACGCCGGCTACCGCAACCGCAGCAGGTTTTTGCGCCGAGCAAATACCGCTGAGCAGGGTAATACTCAGGCTGGTTATCAGTATTAAAGATTGAATTAATGCTTTCATGATAAGAGATTATTTAATGTCCTGACTGTTGTTACATGAAACGGCATCGCCGTCTTCGGCTAAGGAGAAGTCAAAGTAAGATTTCTGGCCGCCGCCATAGCCGAATATTACTTTAGCGCCCTTTTGCCCGCCAATGTGCTTGGTACCCGCTAACGGAATATACTGATCAATTTCGTACTTAACGGTAACGCCTGTATCGCCGTTAACCGCAAAGCCGTTTTCGGAGTAAGAACCCACGCCGGTAAGGTGAGCCGCCATGCCTCCGCTCATGGTAGTACCGGTAATAGCCGACAGGCCTGCATTCACTTTACCGTGAGCGCCCAGCAGTACCATGTAATTCTTTCTGGCAAAATTTGCCCCTACCGAGGCCTCGATACCCAAATTGGCGTTGAAGTAACCGGAGGCCACTACAAAATTGAATTTTTCGTGCTTATCAATTACATCCAGTCCGCCGGTGAGATAGAAGCCTTTAAAATTGGTGCGGTTGGTGTCCAGCCAGCAGTAGCCATTTTTGGCTTTGCTGTATTTGGTCACCAAGCTTACGTAATCTTCTGTTAAATCGCGGTTGGCAAACACCACGCCGATGTTGAGCACGCCGAAGCCATCTACAAACAAGGTTCCGGTATTGAGTTGGCCGGCGCCTAATAACACCAGTCCTTTAGGGCCGATATTGGTCTGGATATCGCCGGTAAATTCATTCTGCCCGAATTTTACCTTTTTCATGTGCAAACTGCCGCGCAACTCATGAGAGGGGAAGTCATACACCATAGATAAGGTACCTACCGGTGTCTTTATTTTATCCAGCTTTACTTCCTTTGAAGTGACATTTAAATCGCCCAATACATTGAACGACAGGTAAGTGGGTTGAGACTGCAATGGATCACCGCCTTTGGCAGGCGAATTGGATTTAGGATCATTCATCTGTCCGGAAAAAGTAAGCGTGCCCCAGTCGTTGGTAGACGGGTCTACCGCCATCCGGTTGGTCGAAGGGTCGTCAATAATGAGCGACAAATCATTGGGGCCGGCGCCGGATTTCTTTTCATCATCCCCATCCATTTTCAGCTTGTAGCCCTGGGTCAGGATGATGGTTCCCTTATCAGCACCCTGAGCGTTACCCTGAGCGCCAATGGGTTCGCCGAAAGTTAAGGTGCAGGGGATGGGGTTAAACTTACCGGGTTCTACCACCTGGCCTTTAATGCTGGTGATGTAAGGGGTTTTGGCAGGCGTAAATAAAGCGCCTTTATCTGATGTAAATTGCACATAGCCGGCCCCTTCAAAATGCACAGGGGTAAAGTCGCCGGCATTCATGTCCATTGCGCCGTTGGCTTTGGTAAAGATGAGCCCCATAGCCTGGTTGCCCATGCGGGGCACGGCAAAGGAGGCAGTTCCGGTAAGTTCATATGAGCCGGGACTGCTGGTGATAGAGGCCGGCAAAAAGGTAAACTTATTGTTATTATACAGCGCCAGCGGGGTTTGCTGCGGATCGAGATTGATGATATTCTCGTTGTTAAAGCTGACCAGCTGCAGATAGTTTACCCCGATATTGGCTGCCTGTATTTTACCCGGTACAGCAGGCAGCGGTAGGGTAGCCACCGGCTGGTTACCCTGACTGATGGCCGAGAAACGCCAGTGCCCTGCATGATCGCTGCCGCAGGCCTCATCATACACCAGGTAGGTACCTTCTTTTTTTATTCCCTTCAGGTTAACCAGTCCGCCGCCCAGAGCGATGTTCTGCACATCAAAATCATCCAGCACAAACAAATCGCTGCGCAGGGTAAAGGTATTGGCCGGGATATCCACAATACCGGTAGCCACATAGCTGTTTTTTGAGCTGATGCCACCTAACTTAGGGTCTACCACCCAATTTTTTACGTATAGTTTCCAGCTTTGCAGATCCACCACAATAGGGTCGGTGCCCTGCACGGGCTTTACCGAACTGCCGTCCAGCTCCAGGTTATTTACGTGTACTTTTACAAACCCCTGGCTGCTGTGCGGTATATTACCTTTAAAGGTAACATCCAAGTGAATGCGCTTGGTAAGCGGGTCGATGTAGGAATTTTTCGGGTCGGCCTTGGTATCGGCAAAGCCAATAAAAGAGAATCTTAATGAATCGTTGCCGGCATCCGACAAGTGGTAGGTAATGTTCTGCACGCCGCCATTGTAAATGGCCTCAATAACCGGCTTGCTTTTGTTGCCCGGACTGGCCGGATTGAATAAGTAAAAAGCCATGGGTTCACCCAGCAACGTTTTCGGGAAACTGAGGTAGGACGACGGATAGTTGAATGAATTATCAGTAATGCTGGCATTGGCATTTACTGCGCCCTTCTTTCCGTCCCAGCTCAATGCAAGAGGTGTAGTCATGCCCATTAGTTTATTGGGGCTCTCCAACTTAATGTTGTACTGATCGAGATACTTCATTTTCAACGAAGCAATGGCATCCAGGGGAATAGTGTTATTAACGGGCTGCCATATATTGTTTTTCAGGGTAAGGATAACGTTGGCAATCCGTACCTTACTGGTACCATCCAGGGGTTTAAAAGGCGAGTAGTTGTTTTTTTGCAAATTAACCAGGCCGGTTACTTTGTATTGCTCATTGTTTATTTTTTCAATGCTTTCCACCGAGAATGGAAAATTATAAATATAATTGATGTTAACGTTGGGCATAGCAGTGAGCGCAAAGCTGGCATTGGTTGTAGTTGCCGGTACCACATTAACTTCCTGCGAGGCGCCGTTTACTGTAAAGCTGGTATCCAGCGTGGCATGCATTTTTATCTTATAGCTGCTGGTTACCGGGATGCCTTTCAGCGAATAGTAGCCGTTTTTGTCGGTACGGGTTTCCAGTAAACCCGGAGCTGCGCCGCCGCCGGTACTTTGGCTGCTGTAGTCAGGCTCTGCATTGGCGGTATAATCCAGGTAAACTCTTGCGTTAGGCACCACTTTATTATTTAAAGTTACTGATCCCGCTACCGCAGCGCCCGGCGCTACCTTTATATCATAGTTGATAAAATCGCGGCTTTCCTCATTTTTCAGATTAAATTGCTGCGGAATAAAGTTCTGCCCGGCGGTGTTAACTACCTGAATGATATAGTTGTTTACTGAAACGTTCTCAAAATCAAAGGAAATAGTGCCATCCGTTTTATTTTGATGATATACCGGATTGTAAGGCTGATTATTGATCAGTATTTTAAACAGATTAGCATTAACCGCCATGTTCGGGTTATAAATGCGGAACTGCATGCGGTGATGCCGCTTATACATTTTTACGGGCGGCTGCACAGTTTGCCCTGCGCCAATGGTAACGCTTTCCTCAAAATAAGCCGGATCATTAGGATAAAGCTTGATAGTTTGAGCCGAAGTATTGCTCAAAAACAGATGATATTTTTTGGTGATATTCACATTATCGGTTACAGAGCTGTCCTGTAGCATGGCGTAGCCAAACACCGGGTTACCGCTAACCGCATCTACCGTTTGCAGGTCAACCGCTTTGTTGGGTTTCATAAGCAACACCTTATAATAAGATTTGCCTGTAGCCAGGATAGATTGTGCGGTATCTCCGCTCGATTGAATGTAACCGTTCAGGTTTACCTGGGTCTTTAATACGGCGTTGTTTTGCCATGACAGATTAGCGAACTGTTTGTTCACCACTTCAAAGTAGCCGTCTTTATTGGCAAGCAGAGTGATGCTTTGCTGCCCGACGGTAACCGTAACCATAGCGCCCGAAAGCGGCTTGCTGGTGGTAGCGTTGATGACCCTGCCGGCAATGCGGCTATTGTCGGGTGTTATTTCCACGTAGCCATCGCTGCCCTGAATGTCGGTAGATACCGGCTTGAAGTAACCGCCTGAACCTTCAGGATTAGGCGTAATAAGTACGCTATAATAAATCTGATATTTGGAGTCGCCTAGGTACAGCTTCCGGTTGCCCATGTTCATGGTCGGCGAGGCTACTAATAAGGCGGTATCAATCACCCATTCTACCGGCGTATTGGTATTATCCAGTTTAAATACCGGGCTGATCAGCGGCTTTTTAGGATGCGTTAAAGTACCTTCGCCATCCGGAATATCCTTGGTATTGGCCGTCCATGCCCGGTACACTACCATTTTGGCGCCGGTCAGGATATCGTTATGCCCGTGGGTATCAATCTCAATCGGATAATTAACCCGTTCATTCACGTTGGTGGTAATTACCCCTAAATCGATGGTTTGAAAAGGCTGTACCACAAAGTGAGCGGCTGATTTTAGAGATGTGGAATCGGCGTTGACCAAACGCGGGATGCCCACAATATGAAAATATCGGTCTACATAGCTGTCATTCGCCGGCTCCGGGCTGCTTTCACCTTCATCATCAGCCGACGGGCCGGCAGAAATAGCGCCCCTGATTTGCAGCGTTGGCGTAGTCAGCCGCATGCTGCCCAGGTTACCCATCAGCGTCCGGTTCAGGTTATTGTCGGCCACATTGGTTTTAAGTGCGCCGGTAGTATTGAAGTTGAGCGTATTGCCGGGGAAAGTGTTGGTTTCAAAAATATTGCCCGCCATTACAGGGTTGCCATGCAGGTTGGGCAGCAGTGGCTGCTGAGTGGGCTTATTCACGGTGACTACCTGTGGTTTGCAGGGGGTGCCCGGTGTGGTAATCTGCACGTTATCTATATGACCCATTTTCTGAGGCACCAAAATTTCTGCATCAAAATAGCCGTTGGCATCGGTTTTTACCTGCCCTACCTCCAGGTTCATGTTCTGGCCTATCAGGCTCCAATCTTTTTTGTAGGGCGTATTTCCCGCACCAGGTATAGTTTCGGTAAACTGGGTGGACGACAGCGAACAAGTATCGGTAATGGGCGTATTGTTATACCAGGCTTTGTACTGCTCGGCAATGTAAACTGTTTTGTTGGCATACGGATGCAGTACACCCGGCTGGCTGGGCCACTGATACATTACCCTGCCCTTTACATGAGCGGTAGGCGGCTTTTGCGAAATAATATTATAATCTATCGTATGGTGGTAAGCCTGCGGCCCATTGCTGATAGCCGGTTTAAAAGCGTAAGCCGTTTGCGGTGCATACAAATCCTGATTAGTGCCGGTTGAATCACTGGGCAGCTGTGCCTGCAAATAATAAACATCGCCTGACTCAAAGTTGCACAGCAGATTATTAAAAGTTACCTGCGCCTTGCCGGAAGCGCCGCCTTGCGTGGTACCCTCGGCCACTTTAATCATACTCGAAATCGGGTTGATCTTAACTAAGGACCGGGTATCTTTCGGCGTGTTGCCGTCGCCCTCATAGCTTGGAATATCGCTGGCCTTGCTTTTGCGGAAGACAGTTACTTTAATACCATCAGGCATCCGCGACATGGTATCAATAGTACTGGCATCAATGAAAATATCATGGTTATAATTGGTTTTGAAGCCATACTGCGCATCATAATCCTGATTGGTTAAACTTTTGGGAAAGCCTTTTTTTACAGTTACGGTTAACCGGTTGCTGTATACCATTGTCTGAATGTCGCCTATCTTCAAAGTATCCTGCGTGGCCTGCACTGCGTTTTTACCGTTGCTGTAAACAACAGGCGGCACCCGTTTTATTAAAAAGCTGGTATCCGGCTGGCGGTAGTACGGATTGTTGATATGCACCAGCAGCCATTTCCGGCCGGTATCAGCAGGCAGCTGGGTAAGCTGCGCTTTAAAGTTACCGTTGCCGTCGGTAGTGGCCGAGACGTAGTTCTTGTCAGGACTTATGGCCGTTTGCGCCCTGGTATCGGTTAGCTGAATGGTGATGCTTGCGTTGTTGGCGCCATGATACTGGCTCTTATCAAAGCCATATACCAGCCGCCCGCTGATGTTAAGTTTGGGCAATGCCTGCTTGTCTGCTTCCTGCAGCTGCCACTGGCAGGAGGTAGCCTGTTCAATCTGGCTGCCTTTGGTATCGTAGCCGGTTACGGTTACCGTATAAGTTTCACCGGGAACAAACTTTTGCGCCAAGGCCTGCATATAGGTTAATGAAAAATCCTGGTCGGGCGCATTTTGGCTAAAAGTAAGATTGGCATACTCAGCACCTGTGTGTTTATTATTGGTTACCCGGTGAAAATCCAGTTTGTATTTGCCCAGGCTGATCATGCCCTTCCCGGTTGCCATCTGGGTATAATGCTTGGTCAGCAAAGTATCCAGCGAGCCAAAGTACTGCTCCGACAGCAGTTGTTCGCGCCACAGCCAGGCAATGTTCAAATCCTGATGATCACCTATAATAACGGCCGGAGTTTGCGCCGGGTCGCAGGACGGAGTGATGATGTTTAAGTTGCTGGCTATAGTTTTATCGCCGGCTACCGCCACCGGTGCATTATTGCCGTAAACAAAATAGGAAGCCGCGCTTACCCCGTTATTTTTAAACGGCGTTATACCCAAAGGATCGGTGGCAATAATACGCCATGCATATTTTTTGCCGGGTTGCAAACCCAAGTTAACCAGGCTATACACATAGCTGGTGCTGCTGATTGTTTGCGACAGCATATACAGCGAGGTAGCGTTCAGTACTTGGTTAGGGTCGGCCTGCACATCAGGCATCTGCTGCAGCTGAATAGTGTATTGTGTTCCGATGGGAACTACGCCTGGATTTACCCAGTTAAATACAATGTTCTGTGGTGTGGTAGCGGTAACCTGGTCACCCTTCATAGGATTAATCAGTATGGGCGGCTCGGGGTAACTGATGCTAAAGGTAGTACAGCCCAGCGGCGCACTGGCCGACAATAACGCATTGGTTGTATAGTCGGAAGCCTGCACACAAAAGGTATAATTGCCTTCGGGTATGCGTGAACTTTGCACCAGCTTGGTTTTGTCGGCGCCTGTTACATTCAGGTTGTTCAGGTTCAGCACATCTTTCAGCGCCAGTCCGTTCAGCTGCCTTACTTCATGCGGATTAAGGATGATGGGCTGCATAGGCACATAATTGGCCTTGGTGGCAATCATTACCCCGTTGTCGCCTTTAATCATGCCTACCAGCTTTATTTTTTGGGTAGCATCCGTCATGTTTTGTACCAGCAGCAGCACTTTCCCGGCGTTGGTGCCCGAGTAGTCGGCATAATACGGTGAATAAGGCGGTAAAATATTCAGCGTAACGTTAACGGATTGTGCGGCGGCAGGCCGGGTTAGCCCCAGGCCGGCTACCCAAATAGTCAGCAGCCAAACCAATTTGCTGACCAAAAACCATGTGCTGTTGTATGTCTTCATAACTGTGCTTAAAAAGTATGCGTGAAAGTGAGTGATGATCTTATTTCATGGAAGGATGGTAGTGTGGCATCCTTCGAGTTGCTTTTCAGGTAGATAAAGGAAAGGCTCGCGCCGTTGCGTTGCCCTAAACGGTAACTGCCGTTAAGTGTACCGTTAATCACCGAACCGGCATTCTTATAATTATTTTGCTGGCGTTGATAGCTGAAGGCAGCGTTCAGGCTGAGCCGGCTGTTATCCAGCGCTTTGTTAATACCTGCTGTCGGGCCGTAAAGCACGGTGTGCATCAGGTAAATGTCGGCCAGGGTATAATTAAAGGTACCCATCAAGCCAAAAGCTGATTTATTAAAGTTGACCTGATAGGTAAGATTAGCAGTTTTGCTGTTGCTTTCACTTTGCGCTGAGGTAAAATGATTTAAATCGGCCAGCGACTGCACATTGCCTACCAGAATAAAATTGTGAGAAACCGCTTCATTGCTCAGCGTGTAGCGCAATACACCGTTAATATTGTAGTTGGTGCGCGCTACCCGGAAGGTATCAATAATAGGGTTCAGGCCGCGGTCCTGCGTAATGCCGTAGTTGGAATAGCGGAGATCAATGCCATACTTTACGGTATTATAAGAAACACTGAAGGCGCTGATGCTTCGCTTGGATTCGTAGGATTTGTCATGCATCAGATTATCGTGTTGGTAGCCCAAGCTGGCGTTCACCCGTATCTGGTTCTTCCATAAGCCAAAGCCGCCGAACAGGGTATAGTTGGCTACATCGGTTTCAAAATAGTAAGCGCCCATCGACTTATAATCCGGGTCGACACGGCGATATTGCACGCCTACATTATAATTCTTGTTGATATAAGCCAGGTTGGTTTGGCCGGCGGTAAGAAACTGGGAGGAAGTGTTAATTTTGATCAGATTGCGTATAAAATCAGCGCTGCCGAGATTAAAGGCGCCGATAGAATCAGATTTCAGGTTGCGGGTATACAGGCTGCCGGCGGCTTCAAAATCCCAGATGAAGTGCCCGAGAAAAGATACCCGCGTATTTAAACCCAGCACCATGTTCTCGGCCGGCTGTAGTTGGGTTTGCAGGGGTGTTTTCAGCGAGCTGGTATCATCCCTGGCATGCAGAAAAGTAAAATCAATATGATTGCGCTCGGTTCCGTAACCTAACCGTGCCGCATAGCCGGTACGCTTGTATGAGGGAGTTTGAAATGATAAGGGCTGAGCAGCGTTTTCTTCAATGGCTTTGTTGAAACGGCCGTAAATAAAGCCGGCCCTCAGCTTGCCGGGATTCAGCTCCAGGCCGGCACCTAATAAATTGTAACCGGCTAAAGTAAACTGCGACCAGTTAATGCTTTGCCAGCCCGCATGCAGCGTAATCCATTTGTACTGCGGGCTGATTCCGTACTGGTTAAAAGGCTGGCGGAACCCCCGCTGCTGATCGCTTACCACAATGGTAAACGGAAAGCTGACACCATAAATGGAAATTACAGGCGCACCGTTAAACAGATAGGAGAAGCTGTGCTCGCGCGGGGAAATACCGCTTGCGTGGTAAGTGCCCAGCCCGATGCCCACTGTTCCGTTAATGGTGAACGGCTTTTGTGTGCTCAACTGGCTTAAGTCCTGTCCGCTTAGGCGCAGGGAACTGATAAAAAGTGTAATGCCAAGCAGTAAGCTGTAGCCTGTAAATTTCATATTGCGGGCGTTAGGTGCTTTGTTCTCAGCCCGTTGCTTTTCAAATGAGCTGATCGACAGTACGAAATTCAGTTTTAAAGCCTTGCAGGTCAATCATAAGAATATATGATTTTGCTTTGGCGTATATCCGGGACTAACGGATAGGTGGGAAGCTGCACAACAATTGCGTACAGCGGTAATAGAGGCTAACAGGGTTTTTTGTGGATCAGATTTTTATCCGACCCGGGCATCATATAAAATACGGATGCCCATGAAGCAGGCATACATTTTCGTCCGGAAACGAAATGTTTTTGTATTTTTCGGAAGAAGGTAAAAACTATGATAAGCCGGTATAAAATTTAACACCTGCGATCAACCGGGTTAGCCGTGGAAAGCTGGCCAAGGTAAATGCTTCGGGTTCAATTACCTCGCTGTTTACTGTCAGCAATAATAACTTATGAAAACTATAACCGAATTTACAGCATCCTTACATTCAGCACAGCCGGGCAAAGAGCTATCCGTTCAGTTAAGGAGCCTTTGGTATGATGGCAAAGGTGATTGGTATAAAGCACACGCGGAAGTGGATCAACTCAGCGATCAGGAATCGGCATGGGTACATGCTTATCTGCACCGTAAAGAAGGCGATCTATGGAATGCTGATTACTGGTACAGAAAGGCGCAGAAAAACCGTCCGAACTTATCTTTACAAGAGGAATGGGAGCAATTGGTGGTGCATTTTCTTTAAAGCCCGAATTGATAATTTTCAGAAAAAATTTCTAATCAGTTGAAAAAAATCTGTTGCCCTGGTGCATTTTGCTCGAATACCCTATGCGCGCGTCTACTGCACATCAGACAAAATCTTAACTTTCTTTCGCAAATCCCAGATAATAATGCTGCGGGTCTACTTTTGATAACTGCATAAAAGCAACAGGCTTTCGGGGACCGGTTGCTTCCTGTTCATGCAAATTCTGCAGTGCCGAAACGGGCACACCCGAAGTGCCTGCACTTTCGGAACATAACACTACTATAAATCCTACTACCGGCGTTAAAAATAAGGAAGCCAGCAGGGCTCTTAAAAAACCGCACCACTTGGTTTTACCTAAGCAGGCAATCAGGAAACTACTGATACAATAGACTAAGATATAAGCAACCATTTCGGTAAAATATTTTTAGTGTCCCGTATGTAAACAAGGCGCACGTTAACATTATAAAACAACCTATATAGTATTGAAAATCAACAATAACTAATGCCAGTTATACGACAGCTCAGCAATTAATGTTCAAAAATCAGGATAACTCAGCTTAACTGATTGCTGAGTAAAAATTCCGTCGGTAAAAGGCTTTAATTTTTAAAAAGCATCCGGAAAATGAATCCCCGAAACGATGCTTCCGGTTATATTGGTTTTAATACACGTATTAAATAAATTAACGAAAGATTAAAAGTGATAGTATACCGCCTTACCGTAACCTTTTTGTTATTTATCAAAATATGTAAGTGCAAAGTAGCAGTAATTCATTTAAAAACAAGCTAAAAACAGCTTTTGTATAGCGACAGCCGTTAATTTTTTACGCAGCTAATTAATAAATTGTATAATTTAGGTGGATAAACCCTGAAACACTAAAACAGACCCCACTATACATGAAAAAAGTAATTCTGGTAACAGGTGCCTCCTCCGGTATCGGCCTGGCCTGTGCCAATGCCTTACAGGCAGCCGGCCATACGGTTTATGGTTCTGCCCGCAGCCTTGACCGGCTAACCTCTGTTTCCTTTAAACCTATTGAGCTGGATGTAACTGATGATGCCTCTGCAAAAGCAGCGATTGAAAAAATTATCAGCGCTGAAGGTAAGCTGGATGTACTGGTTAATAATGCCGGTAACGGCGTAGCCGGCCCTGCTTATGCGATGCCGGTTGAGGATGCCAAGAAGCAGTTTGAGGTAAACTTTTTTGGTGTGGTGCGCATGTGCGGTGCTGCCCTGCCGGGTATGTTGAAAAATAATAGCGGTATGGTGGTTAATATCAGTTCGCTGGCCGGTTTATTTGGCTTGCCTTATCAAAGTATGTATAGCGCCTCCAAATATGCTGTTGAGGGTTATTCAGAAAGCTTGCGGATGGAACTGCGCAAAACCGGTGTTAAAATTGTGGTGATAAATCCAGGCGATTTTAAATCCGACTTTAGCCAGAACCGTCAGAAAATTGAATTTACGCTGCCGCATCCCGAACTGAAAAACGCTTATGATGTAGCCGTAGCCAGCATGGAAAAAGATGAAAGCATTGCCCCCAGCCCCGATATGCTGGCCAAAAAACTGGTAAGCATTGTCAGCTCCGGCAGTCCGAAACACAGCTACCTGGTGGGATTGATGGGCCAAACTATCGCCCCTAAATTAAAACGCATTTTGCCGGGCAGCTTGTTTGAAAAACTGATGTGCGAGCATTATGGTATAAAATAAATTTAAGTACTGTTATAAAGCAAGAAGGCGCCTTTCTGTTGAAAGGCGCCTTCTTGCTTTTATCTGGTTATTCTGTGCTATGGCTTAGTATTGTATTTTAATGGTGAGCCAATGATCAGATTCTGAACCCGAAGCCCACATTAAAGGTGATGCCATCGGCCGGTAATATGCCGGGACCTGGCAGGATGGTAATGCGGCGGGTGAAATATTTGGCATTAAACAGGTTATTGATGTTACTGAACACATGATATTTACCCAAAAAGTTATAGTTGAACGACCAGTCGAACACATGGTATGATGGCACAATACCACTCAAACCTGTAGAGTTGAATACCGTATTGTTGGCATCGGTGTAATAATGGCCTACATGGCTGTAATTAAGCGTAGTGGTAATATGCTTATCTACATAAGTTAAGCCCATACGGTTAATATAAGTAGGCGTACCCTCCAGCCAGTTACCTACCAGGCTGATGTTGGTAGTGGTACCCACAATAGAGCCGCTGGTATAACGGGCATGGTCATACGAAAATGAATCAAATATTTTGATGTCGCTGGCTGAACCGGGATCGAATGTTCTGATTAATGACAGATCTGCATAGGCCTCAATCCCTTTAGCTACGCCGTTACCAATGTTGGTGGTATACAAATACGTTTGCTTGCTGGTGTTAACCTCTGTAAGATTACCCACACGGTTACCATAATAGGTATAAAACAAATCCACATCAAAATTAAATATCGTACTGATGTTGCCGCGATATCCTAAATCACTGTTATAACCTTTGGTATCGTGCAGGTTTGGGTCTATCACCGCCAGGTTGTTGGCTTGAATCAGGTTGGCGTAGGTGTAGGGGTGATAAGCTTGCGAAATATTACCATAAAACTGCGTAGTATTGCTCACCTGATATTGCAGCCCGGTGCCGAACAACGGGAAATGCCGGCGGCCCTGATAATTTACATGATCTTTGGCATTGTCAATTACGCCATCCAGATCGGTATTGATAACCTCGTAACGGGCCCCCGGAGTGATGGTGAATTTAGGCGTAATTTGAAAAATGTTTTCGGCAAAGGCAGCGTAATTATGCGTTTGCAGATTGATGGCAATGCCAAAAGGCGCAGTAAGCGTTAAATCATAATTTGAGCCTGTGGTGCCTGTACCTTTCTGGTCGCGCTTGGTATGCTCTACAAAATAACGCAAACCCGAAGTAAAGGTACTGGTTAAGTTACCCAACTGATAACGGGTAAGAAAGCGGGCTTCTGTAGTAAAGCCGGTGTAATAATCACGATCAATCTGACGCGGATTATAGGTGTTCAGCTTTTTATTCACCGTATCTGCTACGTTGGGGTTGGCTAAAAACTGTACGCTGTTGCGTTCGCCGATAATCATGTGCGAGGTAACTTCCAGCTTACTGCGGCTGCTCAGGTTGTAATTGAACAGCAGGGCCGGAATATTAATCTCCGGATCGAAATAATTGCGTGCACGGGTAGACTGGCGCGGATCAGCATTAAACTGGGCATCTGTTAAGCCGCCGGCATCTTTTTCTTTAAAGTCGACCCTTGAAAACTGCAGCGCTATGCTGCCTTTGGGGTTAAACTGATACCTTAAGTTACCATAAAACCATTGACCGTTAAACCCGGAGTTGGGTCGCCATCCATCGCCGGTGCGGCTGGCAAAATAGCCATAGTAGCTCCATTTACCGCTTTTGCCGCCTACCGAGTTAAAGGAGTTAAAATAATGCTGCGAACCTACAGCCTGTTCACTTTGTATGCCAAATACCTGGGTGGAGTCTCCTTCTTTCATTTTAAAGTTGACCATACCGCCAAACTGGCTACCAAATTGCAGCGCCGAAGCACCGCGCACTATTTGAATATCCTGCACACCATAATACTGTGGCGTATAATGATCTTCAGGATAACCAAAAATGTCTGAATTGGTGATGTAACCGTTCTGGCGCATGTTTACCTCATTGGCACGGTGGGTATCAGTTCCGCGTGAGCCAATATTGATCTGAAAACCGTTACCGCTCATTTCCCATACGTTTACACCGGGAACGGTAGAAAAAATATCACGGATAGTACTGCCCGCCAGATTGGCTTTTCCGGCCGAAGGCTGGATGTCGTAAGTTTTCTTTCCGGCGAATATAAAGGTGCCGTTCACATCGGGCAGATGCCGGGCACGGCTTTCACGAATTTGCACACTATCCAGTTGTATGGTGCTGGTATCGCTCAGTTTTTTATGCTGGGCAAGGGCGCTTCCGCAAAAACCGGTGAATAAAGCAATACCAATAAAGCAGGAGTAAAAGAGTTTCATAGGCCAATAAATTATGCGTTAGTTTAACTATCTAATTAAAATAGTTAACCGTTATTCCTGTTCATGAATAACGGTGAGCAAAAGTATTGTTTTATTGCTGAATACCCCAAATAAAAAAAGCGTTGGAACATAAATTGCCCAACGCTTTCATTTAATTTATTACCGGCTTTTGCTTATGACCAGCGTCCGCCTCTGTCGCCACCTTTTGAGTAGCCGCCATTATCTCTTGAATAGCCGCCGCCACCGCCGCTGCCGCCACGGTTGCCACCACCGCCGTAACCGCCACCGCGATTACCACCGCCGCCGCCACCACGGTTGCCGCCGCCGAAACCACCGCCACCGCTTGGTTTTCTTTGCTCTGCCTGACTAACAGCAATAGCACGGCCACTTATTTCACTGCCGTTAAGGCCTTGAATAGCCTTTTGAGCTGCTTCATCATCAGTCATTTCAACAAAACCGAAGCCTTTGCTTCTCCCGGTTTCACGATCTGTAATTAATTTCACAGAGCTTACTTCGCCATAAGCTTCAAACAGCTCTTTTAAATCTGCTTCCGCTAAGCGATAGGGAAGGCTTCCTACAAAAATGTTCATTATTTAATTTTTACAAAGTGCTAAGCTAAAAGATTATTGCACAAATTCACAACAAACTATATTAATTATTTAATAATTTTTTTCAAACACGTTAAATTTTAAACCTTTAGCTCATGTATACGCACAAAAACGCACTTTCGTCAGGGTTAAAACAAGGTTTCGGTTAACCTCCTACATAAAAATATTATCTTAAGCACATAAATTTAAATCTGCAAAACGCTATATGAAAAAAACTTTTACTCTTGGTTTACTG